>JAPLPC010000317.1 GCA_026400425.1 Hyphomicrobiales bacterium
ACTGCACCGTCACCGGTTCGGGAGCCGACTTGAAGGCATCCATGGAGAAGGAAGAGCAGCCCGCAAGGCTCAGGCCCGCTGCCGTCAATAGCAATACTCGACGCATAGTTGATCCATACTCTTTTGCGGCTGGCCGCTGTCCGGCGCGACAATAGGAGCGTGGGTATGATGACGCAATAAGCCGTCGCCGCTTCGTTAATAAATGGTTAATTCGGCCGTGGAGGAACTTGAAAAGATGTTCCTCTTCATGGGCTTATGAGTTTTTGACGGGGATCAACCGCTCGACCGTTGCCGCCAGGTCGCGGAAGTGATCGATGATCACATCCGGCTTCAGCTCCGCAATCGGGGTGTCCGTATAGCCGAAGGTCACGCCGATCACCGGCACATTGGCGCGACGGGCGACGCCGACATCCGGTCCGGCATCGCCGACCATGACCACCGCCGACATCGTGCCGCCGGCTTTGGCCACGGTCTGCCGCAAAATCACCGGATCGGGCTTCGATACGCCGAACGTGTCGGCGCCGCAAATGGCTGCGAATCGCGACGTCAGACCGAGTTTTTCCAGCAGCAGCTTCGAAAGCCATTCCAGCTTGTTGGTGCAGACGGCGAAACGATAGCCTTTGGCCTCCAGCGTATCGAGCGCCTCGATCAGCCCGTCGAACGGTCGCGATTCGTCGGCGATATGCTCGGCATAGAACGTGATGAAATCCTTCGTCAGGGCAGTCACTTCATCCGGTGTCATCTCGCGGCCGTCAGCCTCCAGCCCGCGCTCGATCAGGCGGCGGGCGCCCTGGCCGATCATCTTGCGCGCCGATTCCAGCGGCAGGGGCGCCAGGCCTTCGCGCGCCAGCACGTGGTTGAGGGCGCTGATCAGGTCAGGGGCGGTGTCGACGAGGGTGCCGTCGAGGTCGAATACGACGAGGGGAGCTGTGGTCATGGCAAAATCGCTAGCGGCCCGGAGCCGATCCCGCAAGAGGCCTAATCACCGCCGCCACCGGGCTGCTTTCCCAGGAAAGCGCGGCTTGCACCCTGTTCCTTGCCGGCAAACGCCGCTAGATATGCCGCGCTCCCGCTTGCGGGACCGATCTGACTGCCGATTTCGACTGCAAGGACCACGCGCCGATGGATATGGACGCACTGAAACGACAGGCTGCTGCCACGGCGCTGGAACAGGTGCAGGACGGCATGAAACTCGGCCTCGGCACCGGCTCGACCGCGAAGCATTTCGTCGATCTGCTCGGCGAGCGGGTCAAGGGCGGCCTCAAGGTGATCGGTGTGCCGACCTCGGAAGCGACCCGGATCCAGGCCGAGGCCTGCGGCGTGCCGCTGACCACGCTCGATGTCATCGATCATCTCGACCTCACCGTGGACGGCGCTGACGAGGCCGATCCCGATCTCAACCTCATCAAGGGCGGCGGCGGTGCGCTGTTGCGCGAAAAGATCGTCGCGGCGGCGTCGGACCGGATGATCGTGATCGCCGATGACAGCAAATGGGTGCCGAAGCTCGGCCGCTTCCCGCTGCCCATCGAAGTCGTACCGTTCGGCCTCGGTGCCACCCGGCGCGCCATCGCAAGCGTGTTCGCGCAATGCGGGCTGAGCGGCGAGATGGATATCCGCGCCGGCCGGGACGGCCATGCTTTCGTCACCGATGGCGGCCACTGGATTCTCGATGCCAGGCTCGGAACCATCACTGATGCGCCGCGCCTCGCAGCTTTGCTCGGCGGCATTCCGGGCGTCGTCGAACATGGATTGTTTATCGGCCTGGCGCGCATGATCGTGCTCGCCGGATCGGACGGAATTCGCGTCGTTCAGCGGCCGTAAGGCTGCGATCTCAAGGAGACTGCCATGAAGACCCTGTCTAAACTGCTGTTATCCGCCAGCCTCGCGCTCGGCGTCGCGGCCGTCACCTTGCCGGCTTCCGCCCAGCAGGCCGCGCCTGGCGCGGAGCGTCCGATCAAGCCGGCGTCGCCTGCCGCCATCGGCTACGCCAAGGAAATCCTGCAGATGAAGAATGCGAGCGCGATGTATGCGAACGCCATTCCCAACATGGTCCAGCGCGTCAAGGATTCGCTGCTGCAGAGCAATCTGAACTATCAGAAAGATCTCAACGAGGTCGCCGTCGTCGTCGCGCAGGCCAATGCGGGCCGTGACAAGGAGATCGGCGAGCAGATGGCGCGTATCTATGCCAGCGACTTCACCGAGGCCGAACTGAAGGACCTCACGACGTTCTACAAGTCGCCGCTCGGGCAGAAGCTGCTGAAGATGGAGCCACAGTCGATTTCCGCCAGCGTGAACTATATGCAGCAGTGGGCCCAGCAATTCGCCGAGCAGGTCAACGGCCAGTTCCGCGCCGAAATGCGCAAGCGCGGCAAGGAAATCTGAGATTCGCTTCTTCCTCGTCATTGCGAGGAGCACTTGCGACGAAGCAATCCAGCCTTCGCCTTTGGCTTTCTGGATTGTTTCGCTGCGCTCGCAATGACGAGCTTTGGCTCGTTCTTAATCCCATCCTGCACGTGCGGCGGAGTAGTTCATGTCCAGCAAGTCTGACTTCGACGTCGATCTGTTCGTCATCGGTGGTGGCTCGGGTGGCGTGCGCGCTGCGCGCATCGCCGCCGGCTACGGTGCCCGCGTCATGGTTGCCGAGGAGTATCGCTTCGGCGGCACTTGCGTGATCCGCGGCTGCGTCCCGAAGAAGCTGATGGTCTATGCCTCGCATGTCAGCCGCGACATCGACGATGCCAAGGGGTTCGGCTGGACGATTCCAAGTGCAAGCTTCGACTGGTCGGCGTTCATCGCTGCGAAGGACCGAGAGATTGCGAGGCTTGAGGGGATCTACACCACCAATGTGGAGAAGCCCGGCGCCAAGGCCGTCAAGGCCCGCGCCGAGTTCGTGGACCCGCATACGCTCAAGCTGAGCAACGGCGAAACGGTGCGCGCCAAGCACATCCTCATCGCCACCGGCGGTACGCCCAATCACGGCCCGATCATCCCCGGCATCGAGCATGTTATTTCTTCCAACGAAGTATTTCATCTGCCGGAGCTGCCGAAACGCATCGTGATCCAGGGCGGCGGATATATCGCGCTGGAATTTGCCTGCATCTTTGCCGGCCTCGGCTCGGCGGTCACCGTGGTCTATCGCGGCGACAACATCTTGCGCGGCTTCGACGAGGACGTCCGCGCCCATGTCCGCAAGGAGATGGAGAAGCAGGGCATCACCATCCTCACCGGTTGCACGGTGAAGGCCGTCGACAAGAATCGTCATGAGTTCTGTGCCCATCTCTCGGACGGGGCCAGCATCGCGGCCGATCAGGTTCTGTTCGCCATCGGCCGTCATGCCAACACCAATGGTCTCGGGCTCGACAAGGCCGGCGTCACGTTCCGGCATATCGACGGATCGATCGTCGTCGATGATTTCTCGCGAACCAACGTGCCGCACATCTATGCGGTGGGCGACGTCACGAACCGTGTGAACCTCACGCCGGTGGCGATCCGCGAAGGACATGCGTTTGCCGATACCGTGTTCGGCGGCAAGACCGTCAGGGTCGATCACGGCAATATCCCGACTGCCGTGTTCACGCAGCCCGAAGTCGGCACCGTCGGCATGACAGAGGACGAGGCCCGCGCCGCGTTCACGCATGTCGATATCTACAAAACGGATTTCCGCAGCATCAAATCCACGATCTCCGGCAGCGACAGCCGCGTGCTGATGAAGCTGATCGTCGATGGCGCGACCGATGTGGTGGTCGGCTGCCATATCGTCGGTCCGGAGGCCGCGGAGCTGATTCAGATTCTCGGCATCTGCATCAAGCTGAAAGCCACCAAAGCGGATTTCGATGCGACGGTCGCCGTGCATCCAAGTGCCGCGGAAGAGCTGGTGACCATGCGTACGCCGACCGCGCGTTACGTGCGGGAAGCCGCGGAGTAGCGAAGGTCCTTCGCGCGGATGCCGCGGGCGGATTACGTTTCGCTGATCCGCGCGACACTATCGTCCATCTGCAGCCATTCGGCAGCGCCGCGCCACAGCGTGTCGCGGTGCTCGGGGCGGAAAAATCCGAAATGTCCGATCCGCTCGCTGCCGGCTTCGATCGGCCGGATCGTATCGATGTCCGGCTTCAGCGATGTGAAGCCCGCGCACAGCATCTCCACCGCCGGACGCGTCGCCCATGGGTCGTCGGTAAAGCACAGCGCCCGCAATGGGCCGCGATAGTGCGGAAAATTCATCAGCGCGCGCAGCGAGGGATCGTCGAAGAAGTAACGGTCGCTGGTCACCCATCTCGACCATTCGAGCAGCACGTCCTTGGGCAGATCGAGCCCCAATCCGATTTTGCCGGGTGCATAGCCGATCATCTGCGTCAGAGCCGGGCCGACGAATTTCATCAGCGCATAGATGCGGTAGTTTTCCGGCGGCGTCATCAGCCGCCAGGTGCCGGCCTGCGCCGCGATGAACAACGCGCGCGACACTTCTGTGTTGTTCGGGATCAGACCCAATGCCTGGCCGCCGAAGGAATGTCCGACATAGCTGAGCGGCAGTTTGTAGCGCGCGCGCATCCAGTTCACCGCCGCGGTGACATCGAGCGCTGCCCAGTCGGTCATGCTGGCCCTGAAGCCGCGCAGCGAGGTGGCGCGTTTGGGGCGGGAGTCGCCGGTGCCGCGATAGTCATAGGTCAGCACGGCGCAGCCGCGCTTCGCCAGATAGCAGGCAAAGCCGCGATAGATTTTCCGCCGCACGGCAGTGGCCGAATTGATCAGCACGGCATGGGTGCGGACGCCGCGTGGCAGATACAGCGTCGCACCCAATGCAAAGCCGTCCATGGCCTCGATCGTGATGTCGTCGGAAAACGCGTCATCCGCGGCGGCGTCCGCCAGTGTCATCCCTGAATTCCCCATGCCGGCCCAAGCAAATGCGAATTCGGCAGGTCGTGCAAGGGCTTGAAGCGCACCGTCGGGTTTGCCCGTGTTGGATTTCCAACTGGCGAAGCCTATATGACCCATGTATAACGCGGCCTCCGCAGCCATAAGGCGCGGTTTTCAGGAGACAATTTCATGTCCGAGCGGTGGACACCCGAGAGCTGGCGGGGCAAGCCCGTCATGCAGATGCCGGCCTATCCGGATGCGAAGGCCCTGAGCGACGTCGAGGCGCAGCTCGCCACGTTTCCGCCGCTGGTGTTTGCGGGTGAGGCCCGCAATCTGAAGAAGCAGCTCGCCCGCGTGGCCAACGGCGAGGCTTTCCTGCTGCAGGGCGGCGATTGCGCCGAGAGCTTTGCTGAGCACGGCGCCAACAACATCCGCGATTTCTTCCGCGCGTTCCTGCAGATGTCGGTCGTCCTCACTTACGCCGGCGCGTTGCCGGTGGTCAAAGTGGGGCGCATCGCCGGGCAGTTCGCCAAGCCGCGTTCGTCGCCGATGGAGAAGGCCGACGGCCAGGAATTGCCGAGCTATCGCGGCGACATCGTCAACGACATCGCCTTCACGCCAGAATCCCGCGTGCCGGATCCGCAACGTCAGCTGATGGCCTATCGGCAGTCGGCGGCGACTCTGAACCTGCTGCGCGCATTCGCGACCGGTGGCTTCGCCAATCTCGGCAGCGTGCACCAGTGGATGCTCGGTTTCCTCAAGGATTCGCAGCAGTCGCGCCGCTATCAGGAATTGGCCGATCGTATCTCGGACGCGCTCAACTTCATGCGCGCTTGCGGCCTCGATCTCGAAGCCCATCCGGAGCTGCGTTCGACCGATTTCTACACCAGCCATGAAGCGCTGCTGCTCGGCTATGAGCAGGCCTTCACCCGCGTCGATTCCACCACCGGCGACTGGTACGCGACCTCCGGCCACATGCTGTGGATCGGCGATCGCACCCGCCAGCTCGATCACGCCCATGTCGAGTATTTCCGCGGTATCAAGAATCCGATCGGCCTGAAATGCGGCCCGTCGCTGAAGCCCGATGAATTGCTGAAGCTGATCGACGTGCTGAATCCGGATAACGAGCCGGGTCGGCTGACGCTGATCAGCCGCTTCGGCCATGAGAAGGTCGGCGATCATCTGCCGGGCTTCATCCGCGCGGTGCAGAAGGAAGGCCGCAAGGTGGTGTGGTCGTGCGATCCGATGCACGGCAACACCATCACGTCGAGCTCGGGCTACAAGCCCCGCCCGTTCGATCGCATCCTGTCCGAGGTGAAGTCGTTCTTCCAGATCATCACGTCGAGCTCGGGCTACAAGACCCGCCCGTTCGATCGCATCCTGTCCGAGGTGAAGTCGTTCTTCCAGATCCATGCGGCCGAAGGCACCCATCCGGGCGGCGTGCATCTGGAAATGACCGGCCAGAACGTCACCGAATGCACCGGCGGCGCGCGCGCGATTTCCGACGAGGATCTCAACGACCGCTATCACACGGTCTGCGATCCGCGCCTGAACGCCGAGCAGTCCGTCGACATGGCATTCCTGATCGCCGAACTGCTGAAGACCTCGCGCACCGGCAAGGAGCAGCCGCTGCCGGTGGCTTTGGGGCTCTGATGTAAGGAGCGTCCGGGGTGAAGCGCCTCTGGCGAGCGACCGTCAATTCGTGGAACGGCCTGCACTTCGCGATGCGATCGGAGCAACCGTCGCCGTCAGATCAACCGCAGTACCCGGAACCGCCGTAGCGGGAACCGAGAGTGACGTCGTGGTCACCACATCCACCGGAGCCGGATCCGACACCGTCACCGTCTGAGCAGACGCCAACGAACTCACAAACCCTGCAGCAGCAGTGAATTCAGCGGTAACACTCTGAGCA
>JAPLPC010000607.1 GCA_026400425.1 Hyphomicrobiales bacterium
TGCCTGGACCTGTTGTACGGATCGGGACACCTCAGGCTGACCTACGCCCAGATGGAGGATTGGGTGTTGGTGACGCCCGAGTTAATCCGGATCGCCGTTCCTGAGATCGCAAATATGGATCTCTTTCGCAACGGAATGGGCGTCGGCGGCGCTCTGCGCAAGGCCCTGGTTGATCTGCGCTGCGCCGCGATCGCTGATCGTGGAATCCTCACTGCGTGCGGCGAGGTCAAGAAAACTCTGCAGAGCCTCGCCGAGCAGCCGGACGGCCGTGGCGCCGATCCCGTTGACAACGAATTCGATGATCCGGTGATGCAGCCGTACGATCGCTGGTGGTATGGCGTCGAGCGCAACGGAAACGAAGCCTCCGTCGACAAGCCGCAGGTGTTGGCGTTCCCGATCACGCACGTCAATCGTGCGAGGGAGCGCAATCCCAACCTCGTCATCGATGAATTGTATGAGCTGCTGGCAAACGGCCTCAACCCGGTGACGGCGAGCATCGGCGTGCCCAAGCACAGCTCCGACTATGCGGGGGTGCGCGCCGAATGGATCGAGATCGCGATCGAGTCTCTCGTGGCGAGCATCGAGGAGGCCGTGAAGGGCTGGCCGGTCCTCCCGGGCGAGCCGTTCCAGCAGATCGTTTGTGTCGACGGGGACGCTTTCTTCATCACGCTCGACACCATCGAAGGCGTGACCGTGGCCTCGGTGACGGCATCCAGGTCCGCGCTGGAGGAGTTCAGCCTGGAAGTCCACAGGGTTGGGCACGTCCACCTGGCACGCGGTCTGGCGATGCTGCACCGAGCCTCGGTGTCCTGAGTGACTACGACTAGCCCCAAACCCGCCGACGCTGCGGCTGCCGAGCACAGACACAAAGTAGGAGTAGGCAACATGGCAAAGAGCAGCCCGGAGTGGCGTGAACCGACGGCCGATCGCAGGCAGCTCGATCGCTCAATGGCCCGCGAGAGCGAGCTCGCGTCGCGGTACCGTCACATCCGCAGCCATATGAACGTGACGCAAGCGCTGGAAAAGCTTGACGGGATCGAGAACGCAGGATTCCAGGACCTGCTGGCGCAACTCGCCGATCTCAGTGTGGTTATCGGCGCCGACGCCGTTCTCCCCAGGCACCTGGCGCGCCGTCAGGAAAGATTTGGGTTGACGCTGGTCGTTCCGGGACACGAGCCGCTGATCTGGCTCAATCTGCTCAAGCACGACAACGTCGCCGGTCTCGTCGACACCGTTGTCCACGAAGCTGTTCATTCCACGATCCGGCATCTCGGTCGTCTGCCGCGTACGCCGGAGCCCGACGAAGCGATTGCTTCCTATGGTGAGGAAGTCGTCGCCCTTGCCGGGGCGAACCTCATTCTGCGGAGGATCAAATTTTCCGCGCGTCGCGAAATCGCGCGGAACATGATTGCGCTGGCCAATTGCAAGACGGTCCTCGGCCAGCTCGGATGCAGTGAGCGGTTCCTGCGCGACCGGATTGCTGAGGCGGAGGTTGCCGCATCCTTCCTCACTGATTTCGGCATCGATGTCGCCGCTCCCACCCTGGAAGCGATTCAGTCGCGCGCCGGCCGCAAGTAGGCAGTCTGCGGACGGACGAACTGAGAACAATCGATACACAAGCAAGTACCTTTGAGGAGCAGCATCGCGTGAACAATCTCCCGAGGATCCTCCAAAAGATCGAGAGGTTGGCCGCCGCGTGCCGCGCAGAGGTCGAGGCCTCTGATCGTCCGATCGACGCTTTGCCCATGCAATGGGTGTTGCCGTTCTTTTTCGTGCACCCCGACCATGCCGCGGAATGGTGGCAAAGCGTTCGTCCAGAGGTCTGGGAGCGGATTCATCGTCTAAAACAAGAGCCGGAGCGCCTGATCATTTCGGAAGCGGAGTTGCAGAGGACGCCGTTCGCGTTGTCGCACGCGGAAATGCAACAGTTCCGCACTGGGCCGCTACTTCGGATGTTGTCGCTGGTGGACTTGCGACTCGCTCGACAACGCGGCGGCCGGCTCAAGCGTGAGGTCGAGCTCACCGTTCGCGAGGCGTTGGAATTCGAGGTCTTTCGGCGAGATCCGGAAATCGGTGCCCTGCTGTCCTGCATGCACGCGCAGTTCGATGGCGCTGAGGTGTCGGTGGTCAAGGGCGCCGGCTTGAATACGCTTGCAGAGCTTGCCTGGGTGCCCGGGATCCCGACCAAAGGAAAGGCGGCAGACGACGGCCTCAGCGAGGAAGATCGCCGTCTTGCGCTGTTCGAGACGCTGAGGTCGGAAGGCGAAAAGCTCGCGGTCCGCTGGCTCCCGGGCCTGACCGACCCAGCCCAGGCAGAAGCAGCCGTCATCGGGCAGATTCGCGATTGTGTTGACGGCGCCCGCTGGTCGCGAGCGGAGTTCGAGGATGCGATCAAGGCTGCGGCGAACTGGGTCCACACGCTGGCGAAGGCGTGCTTTCATACCAAAGAGGTCGCAGAAGAAAAGCACCAGCTCGCCAAGCGCGCGAAGGACGTTGAAGCGTTGAAGCGGACGCCGAAGGGCAATGATCCCTTCCACCGAGAGCCGATGACGCTCCAGCAGCATGAACTGTTCATCAGAAACGAGTTTTCGGCGGTCGAGCTGGCGTTCATTGCGGTGGCCGCCGATGTCGATCCCAATCTCGTCGCTGTCAACCACATGCTCGCGACCCCGGAATTTCGGCTTGCTCGCAAGCTGGGCCAAATCGGCCGCGGGCATCAAGCCGTCTTCGACCCCGAAGAGGTCAAGGACCTGGACGAGCTGATCTTGGGCGAGAAGGGCCGTGCCGAGGGCGCGATGTACCGCGATGTTCACCGGTATTTGGCCAAGTGCGTCCTCGACATCCTGGTACTGCCTGAGGGGAAGGATCGGCTGAGCAAAGCGATCGCTCACGGACAGAATTTTACGCCTCTGGACTAGGTCCGGCTCTGAGGTTGCGACAGCGGAAGGTCGAATTCCTGACCTCCCGCACAATTCGGTCATTCATTTCCGAGACGGGTACCGGGCGCGCGGGCTCCTCTGACTATGGATCGCTGAAGATCCCAGCCGAGAGGAAATCATGTCGAAGAAGATGCGTAATTCCGGTGAGAGCGCGGCGCTGCCGCTGAAGTTGCCCGCAGCCACGATCATCACGCAGGACAAAGGTGGGGATGGAAAGAGCCTGGTCGGCCACGCGCTGTCGGAGCGCGCGCGGATTGCCGGCATCCCCACCGGGATCGTTGAGGTCGACACCCAGGGAAAGTCGCTTTCGATCCTGGGGTCACAGGTCGTGTCGATCGCGACCGACGTCAAGCTGGCGCGCCGCGATCCCAGCGCCGCACTGCGCGCTCTGACGCCGCTGTACGACGTCCTCGAGATGATGGCCATGGCGGGCGGCCTCGGCGTCGTCGAGTTCGGCGCCAACGAAGCTGCGCGCGGCGCATTGTGGGCGGGGATGGTGGACCTACAGGAGGATCTCTCGGCGCTCGGCGTCGAGGTCTTCGTGATCACGCCGTTCACCGCCCAGGCTGAGTCGATGCGTCGGGGTGCGAAGTCAGCTTCGAGCTTTCTCGAAGTACTCCCCAACGCTCGTCTGGTTTTGATCGAGAACCAGCGCGATGGCGCCGTGAGCGATCTGCATCCGGCGAGCGATGCCGCGGAGGCATACCGCACCTCGATCATGCCCCTCGCCAAAAACGCGATCACCCTGCGCATGCCGATGATCGAGGCCGGCAGTTGGCGTCCCTTTGAGGCGCGCGGCGCGCGCCTCGTTGATGCGGTGACGATGCCGATCGACGAGATCATGAGGGTGACGGGACTGCCGCGGCCCGAGGCCAAAATGATCCGCGGCGATGTCGCGGCCTGGTGCTCGGAAATGTTTGCCGAGTTCGACAAGCTGATCGCGTTCGAGGGCGGCAACAATGGCTAGCGAAGCCTTCGAGGAAGTGGTCGCCACGGCCACGGCGGATGCTTTCGCCAGCCGCAAGGAACTCGGCTGCAACTACGCAGCCGAGTTCCGAGAGGATCCGGAAAGCTTCGATCCGCGCAAGCTCATCCCACTCGGCAAGGAGGGCCTGCTGTCCTTCGTCACGACCGTGAGCGTACCGACGCGCGGCATCGACACGACGATCCAGCCCGAGGTCGAGGTCGAACTCACCGAGCAGACGTCGGCCGATCTCGGCTGGCGCGACAAGCAGACCGTGCCGCTCCCGTTCGAGATCTCCGCCCTGCTGTTCGGCGCCTTGGCGGGAATCGGAATCGTGTTCGGTTTGGCAATAGCACTGACCATCTGACAGCGAGAAAATCCATCATGAACAATCCCATCCGGCTGTTTCAGCCCGCCCTGCTCGTGGCGCTCGGCGCTGCCCTGATCACGCTCGTCGCGGGCGCGATCTCGCTCTTTCTCATCGCGCCGCCAACCGTCGACGTGCTGTTCCACGGCAACGTCAGCCTCGCCAGCGACGTCGCCTTTCACGAAATCCTTCAGAACCTTCGGGGCGAGAGGTGCGGCCATTCGAGCTGGCCGATCGTGTGCCGGCTTGACTGGATCCAGGCGATCACAGCGCAGTTGCTGGAGTCACCGATCGGAGCCAGGCGGCTTGCCACTATCGCTCTTGCGGTTCTGGCGGCAAGCGGCTTTGCCTTTTGCTTCGCTTATGCTGATACTCCGCCGATCGAGAACCTCACAGTCACGCGCGGCCGGCGCATCGAGACCGGACCTTATGCGTTCCGCGCGCTGCGCCATGCGGTTCATCGTCACGGCCCGCCGCAGGCGCATGATCTGTGGCTCCTCCCGCAGGTGCAATTGAATGCGGCTTCCGCAGCGCGCAACCTCTTGTTGGTCGGCACGCAAGGGTCGGGCAAGACCGGCTTGTTGCGGGCATTTGCCGAACAGTACCTCAATGATCTGAGCGGCCGGACATTCGTGTTCGACGCGAAGGGGGACATGCTGGCCGGCTTGCCCGTGGATTCGATGATCCTGGTGGCTCCGCAGGATGCGCGCGGGTGGGCGATCGACATCGGCCGCGAGATTACCAATCCTCTCGTCGCACGGGAATTCGCGGCGAAATGCGTCCCGGTCTCCGAGCAGGATCCGATGTGGGGCCATGCGACGCGGAGCCTCCTTGCCGATATCATCATGGCGCTACGCGCGCGCTCGGGTGATGCCTGGGGCTGGAGCAACCTTGCCGAGGCAGGACTTTCCTCGCTGGCAGATATTCGCCGGATGCTGCTCGAGAGCGGCGGGAAGAGCGCTGCACTATTGAATTTCGGCGACGATCCTGAAGAAAACCGCACCGTCATGTCAATCCTGATCACGCTCTGGGTGACGGTTTTGAGCGTGATAGAGCCGCTCGCGCGCGCCTGGTCGGAGGTCGACTCATCGCGGCGGTTCACCGTGCGCGACTGGCTGGCGCCAGGCTCCCAGCTCCCGCGCACGCTGCTTCTGCAGAAGTCGGGCGAGTATGCCGAGCTTTCTTCCACGGTCGGCAGCTTCTTGGCGGAGCGGGTGGCCGCCGGGGCGCTCGTCTCCACTCGCCGTCGCGCCGGCACGGAGCACCTGACCATGCTGCTCGATGAATTCCCGGAGGTGCCAATCGAGCGTCTGCCGCGACTGCTCGCGCTTGGGCGCGAACTGCATGTGAACACGATCGCCACCGTGCAGGACCTCGGTCAGATCACCGCTATGTTCGGTCAAGAGCAAGGCTCAGTTGTCGAAGCGCGCTTTGGCATTCGATTGGTTCTTCGTCTGGAGCCGGGCGAAACCGCACAACGGATCTGCGAAGTCTGGGTCGGACGCCGTCAGGTCCGCAGGCGCCGCGATGCAACCGTGGAGGAGTTGGCCCGAGGGATCACCAAGCCGATGGAGACCGTTTGGGACGATACGATCACGACCGACTTCCTCTCGGATGCGCTCGGCGTGTTCGAGATGTCAGCCGGGAAAACGATCCGCGTCCTGGTGACGGGCTTTCCGACGCTCGCTGTCGTCGACGTCCCGCTGACGACCTGGGCTGATCGGCGCGAGGCGCACATCCCGGCACCCTGGGTTGCCGACGCTGGATGATGCGGCGGCAAGGAGGAAAACGGGCATAACAGCCGATCGAAGGTCGAAATCAGCTGATGAGCAAAAAGCTCATTCATTTCCGAGACCCCCATTACCACGAGCTTTAATTGGAAGGCCTCCCATTCGGAGGTCTTCTTCGTGGTTGCAACCTGGAATCCGGCAGCAAGCGCCAGCTACTACACGCGCCAGACCGAGTATTACCTCGGCGACGCCGAACCTGCGGGCCTCTGGTACGCGCCGGCGGGTGATTTTGGCGTTGTAGACGGCGCGCAAGTCGAGCGCGAGACCTTCGAGCAATTGTACAATGCCGTCGACGCGGATGGGCAGCCCCTGCTGGATAACATCCGCCGCCATAAGGAGCGGACAAGCGCGTTCGACGTGACACTCAGCGCGCCGCGCTCGGTATCCCTGGTCTGGGGGCTGGCAACGCCCGAGACGAAGCGTCTCATCGAGGCTGCGCAGCAGCGAGCCGTCAGGGCGACGCTGAGCATGCTGGAGCGCGAGGCGACCTGGGCACGCCGGGGCCGCAATGGCATGTCGCTCGAGAAGGTCGCACTCACGGCCGCCACGTTTCAGCATGGCGAAAGCCGACCTTCAAAACACGCCGACGGGCGCATATTCGCAGATGCAAATTTGCATACGCATTGCGTATGCATGAACATCTCGACCCGCCAGAGCGACGGCACAATTGGAGCTCTTCACTCCAAGGTGATCCGCGACTGGAAGATGGCGGCCGGCGCGACCTATCACGCCGCCCTCGCACATGAGCTGACGACGCTCGGCTTTGATATCGATCGTGTCGGCAAGAACGGCATCTTCGAAATCGCCGGCGTGGATGGTGCCACGATTACGTATTTCAGCGCGCGTCGTCAGGAGATCGAGGAGGAACTCGCTGAACATGGCGTCACCAGCGGCGAGGCCACCGCACTGGCCGCCGCCATCGCCAAGGCGACGAGAAGCAGCAAGCGGGAGAGTGTAAGTTTCGGGCGCGAGGATGTCTGGCGCGACGCCGCGCAATCGCTGGGCCTCGACACCGGATCATTTTCCGAAAGCTTGATGGCCCCCTCGAAGGCGCGTAATCAGGAAGCCGACGAAGGGCTGCTCTCCGACCGGTTGGCCGCCCTGCCGGCGATCCTCACCGAACGTGAGAGCGTGATTGAGCGGCGCGAGCTCCTGCGTTCCGTCGCTGCCGCCCTGGTCGGCACCGGCTTGCCAGCCGAGCGCGCCGAAACTGAACTCAAGCGCCTGCTGAGCCAGGGAGCCTTTCTGGAAATTGGGCATGATGCCCTTGGCCTGCCACGCCGGAGATGCTCGCGATCGAGCGGGAGGTCGTCGAACAGGCGCAACGTCTCGCGAACCAGTCCTGGCACTTCGTCGATCAGAAATCGCTGAGGGACCGTTGCGGAGCCTTGGGGCTCACCGCCGAGCAGTCGGAAGCGGCGCTCGCCGCAACGACAAGCTCGGCGGTCGTTATCGTCGAAGGCGCCCCTGGGGTCGGCAAGTCCACACTGCTCGCGCCAGTCTTGCAAGGATACGCGAAAGCCGGATGTCGGGTGATCGGTGCCGCTTCCGCATGGCGAATCGCCAACATGCTCCGGGATGACCTCGGCA
>JAPLPC010000506.1 GCA_026400425.1 Hyphomicrobiales bacterium
CACCACTGCGCTTCGCTTGGGGGAGGGGAAACCGCTGGCCGTTCAGTACGAGCTCAATGCGTCCGCGCCAGACAGAACGCCACCACCTGCTCCAGCGCCGTCTTCATCGGGGAGGCCGGGAATAGCGCCAGTGCATCGACGGCCATGGCGCCGTAATGCTGGGCGCGGCTGATGGTGTCTTCGAGGGCGCGATGCTTGGTCATCAGGCCGATGGCGTGATCGAGGTCGCCGTCGGCAATATCGCCGCGCTCCAGCGCCTTGCTCCAGAACGCACGTTCGGCGTCGTTGCCGCGGCGGAAGGCCAGCACCACCGGCAGCGTGATCTTGCCCTCGCGGAAATCGTCACCGACATTCTTGCCGAGCTTGGCGGCCTTGCCGCCGTAATCGAGCACGTCGTCGATCAGCTGGAACGCGATGCCGAGATTCATGCCGACCGAACGGCACGCGGTCTGTTCGGCCTTCGGCCGATTGGCGATCACGGGGCCGACCTCGCAGGCGGCGGCGAACAGCTCTGCCGTTTTGCCGCGGATGACGGCGAGATACTCGTCTTCGGTTGTGGCGGTGTTCTTGGCGGCGGCGAGCTGCATCACTTCGCCTTCGGCAATTGTGGCGGCCGCGGCCGACAGGATGTCCAGCGCGCGCAGCGAGCCGACCTCGACCATCATGCGGAACGCCTGGCCGAGCAGAAAGTCGCCGACCAGCACCGAGGCCTCGTTGCCCCACAGCATGCGCGCGGACAGCTTGCCGCGGCGCAGTTCGCTCTGATCGACCACGTCGTCATGCAGCAGCGTCGCGGTGTGCATGAATTCGACTGCGGCGGCGAGCTTGATATGACCGTCGCCGGTATAACCGGTCAGATTGGCCATCGCCAAAGTCAGCATCGGCCGCAGCCGCTTGCCGCCCGAGGAGATCAGGTGGTTCGCAACTTCCGGAATCATGGTGACGTCGGAGCCCGTGCGCGACAGAATGGTCGCATTGACGCGATCCATGTCGGCCGCGACGAGGCTGACGAGCTGGTCGATCGACGCTGTCGCGTGACTCTCGAAAGGAACAATCACCGCCACGCTATAGTCTCCGGATTGCATTGCCGGCGCGCATGAACGCTAGGCGCGCATGAACGCTGTGTTAGGCCGAACTGGCGCGGAAATCATGTAAATTCATGCGCTGAATGGCCGCTCATCGATACCAGCACAATAGGAACTGCTCGGGGATGCGGCAAGGGCTAGGGAAATCGGCGCAAATCCGGATATACCGGTGGTGCAACGAGAAATGGGGCCCCATTGCGCGAGATTATGCGGACGAATGACGTGGTGCTGGTCTCGGCAGTGGGCGCGCTGCTCGATGGCGCCGACATCCATCATCTGGTTCTGGACCAGAACATGAGTGTTCTCGAAGGCTCGCTCGGCGTCATTCCGCGCCGGATTCTGGTGCATGATGACGATGTGGGGCAGGCCCGCACCGTGCTGACGGAGGCCGGGCTCGCGCACGAGTTGCGTGCCGAAGGCGAATTATCAACAGCCCGATCGCCACCACCGACGACCGGGTGCTTGGTGGTCGCCTGTTGTTGCGACAGCCGGCATCGGGCCACCGCGCCGGTCACGATGCGATTCTGCTGGCGGCAGCCACGGCGGCGCAGCCGGGGCAGCGCGTGGTGGATGTCGGCGCCGGCGTCGGAGCTGCGGGGCTCGCGGTCGCGCAGCGCGTGGCGGGGGTGTCACTGGCTCTGGTCGAGATCGATCCGATGTTTGCCGATCTTGCCCGCCATAACGCCACGGCCAACGGCATCCCGGCGGACGTCATCATGCTTGATCTGACGTCGCGCGCGGACGCCTTCGCAGCCGCCGGACTGCCGCCCGACAGCGCCGATATCGTGTTGACCAATCCGCCGTTCAACCACCCCACGCGACACCGCGCCTCTCCCGACAGGGCGCGCGAAATCGCCCATGTGGCCACGCCGGACACGTTACCGCACTGGATTCACGCGGCGCGGCGCGTGCTGAAGCCACAGGGTGTGCTGACGCTGATCTGGCGCGCCGATGGAATTGCCGACGTGCTGCAAGCGCTGGATCGCGGCTTCGGCGCCATCGCACTGATGCCGGTGCATAGCGAACCGGCGGCGCCGGCGATCCGGATACTCGTGCGTGCGATCAAGGGAGGCCGAGCGCCTGTGGCAATTTACCCCGGCATAGTGCTACGGGGTGCAGATGGGGCGCCCGATCCCCATATCCAGCAGGTTCTGGCAGGGCAGACGGACATCGCGTGGGACAAACCCGGGCGATGACCGATCGCGTCAGGGTGTTTTACTGAGGCGCGGTCTCTGATTGCTTGCTCGGCGCGGACGTCATGTGGATGGCCGTCAGCAACGTGCCAATGATCAGAAGCAGCAGATAGATCTTCATGTTTACCCCCGACGCGCGTCTGACAATCGTGGTTTGCAAACGCTGAAAGTCTCTGTCGGTTCATTGACAGGCGCGTGATAAAACTTGGTTAAGATCGAGGTAACTCTGAATGAGCGAATCCACTTGGAAAGCGGCACTCTTGGGCCTGTTGCCTGCACGTTTCCGCCGCCCCACATCCGTGGTCCCGGTGGTGCGTCTGTCCGGCACCATCGGCGCGGTGACGCCGTTGCGGCCCGGCATGTCGCTCGCCAGCGTGGGCAAATTGCTCGACAAGGCGTTTGCGACAAAGGGTGCCAAAGCGGTGGCGCTGGTGATCAATTCGCCCGGCGGCTCGCCGGTGCAATCACGGCAAATTTATCTCCGCATCCGCCAGCTCGCCGCGGAAAAGAAACTCCCGGTCTTCGTGTTCGTCGAGGATGTCGCGGCGTCCGGCGGCTACATGATCGCATGCGCGGGCGATGAGATTTTCGTCGATCCGTCGTCGATCGTCGGCTCCATCGGCGTGGTCGGCGGCACCTTCGGTTTTCAGGAATTGATCCGCAAAATCGGCGTCGAGCGCCGGCTGTATACGGCGGGCGAGCACAAGGCGACGCTCGATCCGTTCCTGCCGGAGAACCCCGACGACGTCGCGCGCCTGAAAGCGCTCCAGCGCGAGATCCACGCGATCTTCATCGGGCTGGTGAAAGAGAGCCGCGGTGCGCGTCTGAAAGGTCCGGACGACGAGCTGTTCACCGGCGCCTATTGGGCCGGCGAAAAGTCGGTGGCGTTCGGCCTGGTCGATGCCATCGGCGATCTCCGCTCGGTGCTGCGTGCCCGCTATGGCAAAGAGGTCAAGATGCCGGTCATCGCGGCGCCGACCGGGATGTTGTCGAGCCTGCTCGGCCGCAAATCCGGCGGTGCGCAACTCGAACTCGGCGGGCTTGCCGAATTGCCCGACCAGATCGTGACGACGCTGGAGACCCGGGCGCTGTGGTCGCGCTACGGGTTTTGATTGCGAATTGGATCGGCCTGAGCGAGATTGTGGAAAGAGGGGCTCACCATGAGCAAGGACAGTAAGATGCCGCCGCTGGTCGCTGTTGCAGGTGCGCTTGGAAGCGCTGCCGTGGTTCGTTGGGCCTATCGCACGGTCAAGCGCGTCAATCAGGAACTTGATGCCGCCCGTCAGGCGCGGATGGCCGAGACCACCACGCCCGAAGCCAAGACCCTGCGCCGCGATCCCGCCACCGGTGCCTATCGGCCGGGCTGAGGCTCGCGTCTTACTTCTGCGCCCCTCCCCCCGCGCGACGCGAAGCTTCGCTAGAGGGGAGAGGTAAAAAGAAAACGCCGGCCGAGGACGGGCATGTCCTGCGAGCCGGCGGCTTCTTGGGGTCTTCTTGGGGTTCGCGGCATCAACGCCCCGACGCCGGCTTTCGTTCCACCCTGCGGCGGATCGCCTTGATTCCATGGGCCTGCGTGGATACGGTCCGCGCGCTTCGATCCGCCCGGACCCTGGGCGATTTGGATGGCGAATTCCGCACAATCGGCCCGGATACACCCAGAGACATGATGGATTCCCTGCCTCCGCATATGCGCCCGGAACGCTCGTTCCAGGGCTTCATTCTCGCTCTGCAGCGGTTTTGGGCCGAGCAGGGCTGCGTGATCCTGCAGCCCTATGACATGGAAATGGGCGCCGGCACCTTCCATCCCGCCACCACCTTGCGCGCGCTCGGGCCGAAGCCCTGGAAGGCCGCCTATGTGCAGCCGTCGCGCCGGCCGAAGGATGGCCGCTACGGCGAGAACCCGAACCGGCTGCAGCATTACTACCAGTTCCAGGTCATCATGAAGCCGTCGCCGGCCAATCTGCAGGACCTCTATCTGCAGTCGCTGAAAGCGATCGGCATCGACACCGCGCTGCATGACGTCCGTTTCGTCGAGGACGACTGGGAGAGCCCGACATTGGGCGCCTGGGGGCTCGGCTGGGAGTGCTGGTGCGACGGCATGGAAGTGTCGCAGTTCACTTATTTCCAGCAGGTCGCCGGCGTCGAATGCGCGCCGGTGGCGGGCGAACTGACCTACGGCCTCGAGCGCCTGGCGATGTATGTGCAGGGCGTCGACAATGTCTACGACCTCAATTTCAACGGCCGCGACGGCGCCGACAAGGTCACCTATGGCGACGTCTTCAAACAGGCCGAGCAGGAATATTCGCGGCACAATTTCGAGCACGCCGATACCGCGATGCTGTTCGACCAGTTCAGGATGGCCGAGGGCGCCTGCAAGTCCTATCTCGCCGCCGGCTGGAGCAGCGACAAGCGCGACAAGCACCTGATGGCGCTGCCGGCCTATGACCAGTGCATCAAGGCCAGCCATGTCTTCAATCTGCTCGATGCCCGCGGCGTGATCTCCGTCACCGAACGCCAGAGCTACATCATGCGCGTCCGCGACCTCGCCAAGGCCTGCGGCGAAGCGTGGATGCGTACCGAAGCCGGAAGTGCCGCCTGATGCCCGATTTGCTGCTCGAACTGTTCTCCGAAGAAATCCCGGCCCGCATGCAGGCCAAGGCGGCCGAAGACCTGCGCCGCATGGTGACCGACAAACTCGTCGATGCCGGCCTCGTCTATGAAGGCGCGAAAGCCTTCGCGACGCCGCGCCGTCTCGCGCTCACGGTGCACGGCATTCCCGCCCGTCAGCCCGATCTCAAGCAGGAGCGCAAGGGCCCGCGCGTCGGCGGCGCCGAAGCCGCGATTGCGGGCTTTCTGAAAGCCACCGGCCTCAACTCGCTGGATGAAGCGAAAATCCAGCGCGACCCCAAGGGCGATTTCTACATCGCGCTCACCGAGAAGCCCGGCAAGCCGGCGGTGGATGTGCTGGCGGAAATCCTGCCGATGATCATCCGCACCTTCCCGTGGCCGAAGCAGATGCGCTGGGGCGAGGCGTCCATCAAGTCAAGCGCGCTGACCTGGGTGCGTCCGCTGCATTCCATCGTCGCCACCTTCGGCATCGAGACCGAGGAGCCTGAGGTCATTCAATTCGATCTGCCTGGCGTCAGTGTCGGCCAGACCACGCGCGGCCATCGCTTCCTCGCGCCCGATGCATTCGAAGTGCGCCGGTTCGACGACTACGTCGCCAAGCTGCAGCATGCCAAGGTGGTGCTCGATCCCGAGCGCCGCAAGGAGATCATTCTGGCCGATGCGCGAACCCTGGTTCAGGCACAGAATTTTGAGCTGGTCGAAGATCCCGCTTTGCTGGATGAAGTCGCCGGTCTGGTCGAATGGCCGGTGGTGTTGCTCGGCTCGTTCGACGCGGAATTTTTGTCGATCCCGGACGAAGTGATCCGCGCCACCATCCGCGCCAATCAGAAATGCTTCGTGGTGCGCGATCCCGCCACCGGCAAGCTGACCAACAAATTCGTCATCACGGCGAATATCGAAGCCAGCGACGGCGGCACCGCCATCATCGTCGGCAACGAACGCGTCATCCGCGCGCGCCTGTCGGATGCGAAGTTCTTCTACGAGACGGACCTCAAGACGAAGCTCGAAGACCGGCTGCCGAAATTCGAGAACATCGTGTTTCACGAGAAGCTCGGCACGCAGGCTGAGCGAATTGCTCGCATCGAGAGTCTTGCAGCAGTTATTGCGACCTCAGTCGGTGCAGATCCTGCGAAGACGGCGCGCGCAGCGAAGCTGGCGAAGGCGGATTTGCTGACGGAAGTGGTCGGCGAATTCCCCGAGCTGCAAGGCCTGATGGGCAAGTACTACGCACTGGCGCAGGGCGAGGATGCTTCGGTCGCCGAGGCGAGCGAAGATCACTGGAAGCCGCAAGGGCCGGGCGATGTGGTGCCGCGTGATCCGGTGAGTATCGCAGTCGCGTTGGCGGACAAGCTCGATACGCTGGTTGGCTTCTGGGCGATCGACGAGAAGCCGACGGGATCGAAGGACCCGTTCGCACTACGCCGGGCGGCGTTAGGCGTAATCCGAATGATCGTCGCCAACAGTATTCGTATTAAGCTTGCGAACGTTCTTGGAGATGGCTTGACAGGCTATACCTCGCAAGGAAACGAAATCGTACGCAAAGGTATCGAAAGTTGGGCCAAGCCCTCGACCACCGTGCGTGGTGCAGTAGAATCTGCATATGATGCTTGGACTGCGGGTGGAGTGAGAAACTTCATTTCCGATCGCCTGAAAGTCCAGCTCCGCGATCAGGGCGCGCGGCATGATCTCGTCGATGCCGTGTTCGCGCTCGGTGGGCAGGACGATCTGTTGATGGTGGTTCGCCGCGTCGAGGCGCTTGGCAAATTTCTCGACAGCGACGACGGCAAGAACCTGCTGGCCGGCACCAAGCGTGCCAGCAATATCCTCGCCATCGAGGAGAAGAAGGACAAGCGCACCTTCGACGGCGCGCCGGATGCATCGCTGTTCGCGCTCGACGAGGAAAAGGCGCTGGCCCAATCCATTGCGTCGGTCGGGCCGGAGGCGTCGGCTGCGGTGGCGAAGGAAGACTTCGCCGGCGCCATGGCGGCGATGGCCAAATTGCGCCCGGCGGTCGATGCGTTCTTCGACAAGGTGAAGGTCAATGACGACGACGCAGCCGTGCGCGAAAACCGTCTCAAGCTGCTGAACGAAATCCGTGCGGCGACCCGCGCGGTGGCGGATTTCTCGAAGATCCAGTAGGCGCCGCTCGTCATTCCGGGGACGGACCGGCATCGCAGGGCGACGGGACGGAGCCCGGAATCTCGTCGTATTCGTCCGTGAGCGTGCCTAAACGATAGGGGTGCTCATCACATCGAGCTTTCGGGTTCGCGCTGCGCGCGCCCCGGAATGTGGCGGGGATGGCACAAAATATCCAGATACCTTCCGTAACATTCACACTTCATTAACCACGCCCTGAAATGGTCGAGTTCCGTAACGGTTTCTTAACCGTGCCATGGAGCGCGACATGACGTCGGTGAATACTGGGCTCAATCCCTACGCCAATTACGGCTCGGCCTATGCCCGCGCCGCGGCGGCCGCGCAGCCGTCGCTGGCCAATACGCTGAACAGCAATGACAGCGCGTCGTCGTCTGCGTCGGCGGCGACCAATCTGACGCTGTCGGATGCCGCCCGCGCGCAGCTCTCCAATGCGGCAGACGCCAAGAGCATCGCCTCCGTCATTGCGGATACCCGCACGACGCTCGACGGGCTGTATGCGGCGGCCAAGGTCAAAGGCCCGTATGACGCCAGCGGCAAGCTCGCCATCGACCTGTCCGGGCTCGATCGCCGCGCGCTGTTTGCAGCGTCCATCAACAATGGCGGCAGCTTCACGACCACTGAGCAGAAGGCTGCGAGCGACGAGCTGTCGCGGCGCTTCGCCGCTGCCATGGCGCCGGCGGCTGGCACGGCGAAGCTGACGGGCAATGTCGCCGGTCTGTACAAGGCCGCTGCCGATCATCTCGATGCCGCCGGGCCGGAGGAGAAAGCCACAGCCCTCTGGTCGGCGCAGCGCGATGCCGTGGCCAAGGGTGTCCAGGCGACGCAGCAGACGCCGGACAAGGCGCCGTCCGGCATCGCCAATGACCCGGTCGCCGCCTATCTCGCGCAGCCCGATGAAGCGGCGCCGGTGAAGAGCATCAGTGACGTCGCCAAATCCGTGCGCGCCGCGCTGGATGCGCAGGCCAAGGCCGCCCGGGACAGCGGCAAGGGCGAACTCGTGTTCGACAGCGGCCGCAAAACCGGCCAGATGGCCGACCTTTCCGGCATCGACAATCGCTCGCTGTCGGCGATGTCGCTCAATCAGGATGCGCTGTTCTCGCAGGAAGAGAGCTTTGCCGCCAAGCAGACGCTGGATGCGCGTAACCGTGCAGCGATCCTCGACGCGCTGCAGGCGAGCCAGACAAGCGGCGATCCCTCGCAGCTCAGTCTCGGCATTCTCAACGTCTATTCCGGCATGAGCGACGAGGAGCGCACCGCCTCGCACTGGACGCCAGCCTTCCGCGACAACGCGGTGGCGGCGTATAAATCGACCAACAATATTCTCTCGATGCTGAAGGGCAGCTAAGCCTGCGGACAAGCTCCCGCCTCATCCCGAGGAGCGCGCGTCCTTCACGCGCGTCTTCGAGGATGGCGATACAGCTCCACATCATGGTTCGAGACGGCGCTTCGCGCCCCTCACCATGGGGGCAGGCGTGTGATGCTCACACAACAAAAAAGCCCCGCCCGGCAGGGGGGACCGGGGCGGGGCTTCTTCATCCAGTCGCTCATTGAAAGCGCCCGAACGAATCGTGTGATGATCTAGATCAGTCGATGACCTGCACGATGCGACGCGAGCGTGGCTCCACCAATACGGTCTGGCCGTTCACCACCGTGTAGCGATAGGGCGTGGAGGCGACCGACTGCGGCACGTCGTAATAGGTCACGCCAGCTTCCGGCAGCGTCGCGCCTACGGTGACGCGCTCTTCCACCGTGAAGGTCGGAATGCGTTCGCGCACCACATACTCACGAAATGCCGAGCGTTCCTGCACCGTGATTCCGTCCGGGTCGTTCTGGTCGACGATCACGCGATTACCGCCTGCGACGCCGACGGTGGTGCCCTGGGCCTGCGCGGCAAGGGGCGCTGCCATGGTGCCAATCAACGCGGCTGCTGCAATCAGTGTCTTACGCATTGCGATCTCCTTTCGAAACGATATCCGGCCTGTGTGCCGGCGATGCCATCCCGCCCTTGTTGTTTTCTCCAACGGCCAATGCGTGCCGGCCATGATCGTTCCAGCAACCAAGGGGCCAAGTGGCGGGTTCTGTCGCAATGCAGGATTGCTGCCGGGAACCCATTGATGCGCGGTGCGTCTTCATGTTGCTAACCGCTGCGGCGCGCTGGGCGCCGATTCGCATCACCGTGCCGGAGTGCCCCCCATGACCATCACTGCAGCTCACATCCAACCAATCGTCGCCCTCATTGCCGGCGTTCTGATTTTGCTGATGCCGCGACTGCTGAATTTCATCGTCGCGATCTATCTCATCTTCATCGGCCTGGTGGGCCTTGGCGTGTTCCGGATGTTGAAGATCGGCTAAATTCCGACATCTGAATTCCCTACAGAGCGACCGGCTCCGTCGCTTGCACCACGTCGCCTAAACGTGGTGTAAGGCGGTTCCTACCCGTCTCCATCCTCTCGCCGGATCGATTGAGAACCATGGCCAAAACCGCATCGAAGTCCAAGAAGGCTGCCAAGCAAGCCGCCGCCAAGTCCAAAGCTGCCAAGTCGGTGTCTAAGTCGGTGTCCAGGCCGGCTGCAAAGGCTGCCCCTGCTGCCCGTAAGGCTTTGAAGGCGCCCGCGAAATCCGTTGCGAAGGCCAAGGTGCCGGCGAAGAAGACCGTCGCCAAGGTTGCCAAAAAACCGGTGGTTGCGAAAAAGCCCGTGGTTGCAAACAAGGCGATGGTCGCGAAGTCGGTCGCTGCCAAACCCGCCTCCAATCTCGGCAAGCCCGGCAAGTGGGTCTATTCGTTCGGCGGCGGCAAGTCCGAAGGCAAGTCGGAGATGCGCAACCTGCTGGGCGGCAAGGGTGCCAATCTCGCGGAGATGGCCAATCTGGGCCTGCCGGTGCCTCCCGGCTTCACCATTCCGACCTCGGTCTGCGTTTTCTATTACGACAACAAGAACACCTATCCGAAAGAGCTGAAGGCGCAGGTCGAGAAGGCGCTGGAGACCGTCGGCAAGATCACCAAGAAGACGTTCGGCGACGACAAGAACCCGCTGCTGGTTTCGGTGCGCTCCGGCGCTCGCGCCTCGATGCCGGGCATGATGGACACCGTGCTCAATCTCGGCCTCAACGACGTCACCGTCGAGGCGCTGGCCGAGCTGTCGGGCGACAAGCGCTTTGCCTATGACAGCTATCGCCGCTTCATCACCATGTATTCCGACGTGGTGCTCGGCTTCGACCACCATCACTTCGAAGAGATTCTCGACACCTACAAGGACAGCAAGGGCTACACGCTCGATACCGATCTCGACGGCGACGACTGGGTCAAGCTGGTCGGCAAATACAAGGAAGCCGTGGCGCGCGAGACCGGCAAGGATTTCCCGCAGGATCCGCATGCGCAGCTGTGGGGGGCCATCGGCGCCGTGTTCTCCTCATGGATGAACCAGCGCGCGATCACCTATCGCCGCCTCCACGACATTCCGGAATCCTGGGGCACGGCCGTCAACGTGCAGGCCATGGTGTTCGGCAATATGGGCGACACCTCGGCCACCGGCGTCGCCTTCACGCGCAATCCCTCCACCGGCGAAAGCAAGCTGTACGGCGAATTCCTCATCAACGCGCAGGGTGAAGACGTGGTCGCGGGTATCCGCACGCCGCAGGACATCACCGAAGATGCGCGCATCGAGAGCGGCTCCGACAAGGCGTCGATGGAAGCCGCGATGCCGGAGGCTTTCCACGAGCTCACCCGCATCTACAAGCAGCTTGAGAAGCACTATCGTGACATGCAGGACATGGAATTCACGGTGGAGCAGGGCAAGCTGTGGATGCTGCAGACCCGTAACGGCAAACGCACTGCCAAGGCTTCGATCCGCATCGCCGTCGAACTCGCCAATGAAGGCGTGATCTCGCAGAAGGATGCGGTCACCCGTATCGATCCGGCGTCGCTCGACCAGCTGTTGCATCCGACCATCGATCCCTCCGCCGAACGCGACGTCATCGCCACCGGCCTGCCGGCCTCGCCAGGTGCTGCATCCGGCGAAATCGTGTTCTCGTCGGACGAAGCCGCCAAGCTGCAGGCCGATGGCAAGAAGGTCATCCTGGTCCGCATCGAGACGTCGCCGGAAGACATTCACGGCATGCACGCCTCGGAAGGCATTCTCACCACCCGCGGCGGCATGACCTCGCATGCGGCGGTGGTCGCGCGCGGCATGGGCAAGCCCTGCGTCTCCGGCACCGGCGCCATCCGCGTCGATTACAGCCGCGGCACCATGACCATCGGTGGCCGCAGCTTCAAGGCGGGTGACATCATCACCATCGACGGCTCCACCGGCCAGGTGC
>JAPLPC010000641.1 GCA_026400425.1 Hyphomicrobiales bacterium
AAGGGCTTCAAGCTGCCCGGCGGCCCGGTCTATTCGAAGCAGGGCATGATGCTGTTTCCCGCCGGCAACGCCATCTATCGCCGCGAGACGTTCGATAATTATCCCGCCGCGCGCGCGATCATGCAGTGTGTCTACGAAGGCCTGCAGCTGCCGATGGACGCCGCATTGCGCGTCGAATCCCGCTATTTCGCGCATATCCTGCAGACCAAGGAAGCGGCGGCGATGATCCGCAGCCTGTTCCTGTCGATGCAGGAACTCAACAAAGGCGCGCGCCGCCCGCCGAACGTGCCGCCGACCAAAGTGAAGAAGCTCGCCATCATCGGCGCCGGCTTCATGGGCGCGTCGGTTGGTTATGTCTCCGCCAAGGGCGGCATCGATGTCGTGCTGATCGATCGCGACCAGGCATCGGCCGACAAGGGCCGCGCGCATTGCCAGTCGGTGATCGACGGGCTGATCGCCAAGGGCCGCGCCAAGGAGACCGATCGCGACGCGTTGATGGCGAAGATCACGGCGACCGCGGACTTCAACGTGATCAAGGAGTGCGATCTCGTCATCGAGGCGGTCTTCGAGGATCGCGCGGTCAAGGCCGAGATCTACAAGAAGGTGCAGCCGCTGTTGAAGGAGGGCGCCATCATGGCGTCGAACACCTCGACGCTGCCGATCAACTCGCTGGCCGAAGAATTCGCCGACCAGTCGAAATTCATCGGCATCCACTTCTTCTCGCCGGTCGAGAAGATGATGCTGGTGGAGACCATCGTCGGCAAGAACACCGGCGATCTCGCGCTGGCCACCGCGCTGGACTACATCCGCGTCATCGGCAAGACGCCGATCGTCGTCAACGACTCGCGCGGCTTCTTCGCCAATCGCTGCGTGCTGCGGTTCACTGCCGAAGGTCTCGAGATGCTGCTCGAAGGCGTGCCGCCGGCGATGATCGAGACCACCGCCAAGATGGCCGGCATGCCGGTTGGCCCGCTGTCGCTGTCGGATGAAATCGCACTCGACCTCGTGCTCAAGATCATGAAGGCCACGGAAGCGGATCTCGGCTCGCAGGCAATCGACCAGGCGCAGAAGAAACTGATCGTCGAGATGGTCGAGAAGCAGGAGCGGTTCGGGCGCAAGAACGGCAAGGGCTTCTACGAGTATCCGCCGAAGGGCAAGGGCTCGAAAGCGTTGTGGAAAGGTCTTGCGCCATTGCTGCCGGAGCCGCTCGATCCGGACACGATCGACATCGAAGAACTCAAGCAGCGCTTCCTCGTCGTGCAGGCGGTGGAAGCCGCACGCACTGTCGAGGACAACGTCATCGTCGATCCGCGCGAGGCCGATGTCGGCTCCATCCTGGGCTTCGGATTCGCACCGTTCACCGGCGGCACGCTGAGCTATATCGACTTCATGGGCACGAAAAATTTTGTGGCGCTGTGCCACAAGCTCGAAGCCAAATACGGCTCGCGCTTCACGCCGCCAAAGCTACTGGAAGACATGGCCGCGAAAGGCGAGACATTCTACGGGCGCTTCGCCCCGAAGAAGGTCGCGGCTTAACGCCGTCATTGCGAGCGTAAGCGACGCAATCCAGTTCTTGGCACAAACTGGATTGCTTCGTCGCTACGCTCCTCGCAATGACGAAGGTTACTTCACCGCGTTCAGGCACCAGGCCAGGACGCCCTTCTGCGCATGCAGACGGTTCTCGGCTTCGTCGAACACCACCGATTGCGGACCATCGATGACGGCGTCGGTCACCTCTTCGCCGCGATGCGCCGGCAGACAATGCATGAACAGGGCGTCCTTGTTCGCCAGCCCCATCAGTCGCTCATTGACCTGATACGGGCGCAGCAGATTGTGACGGGTCTCGCCTTCCTTGTCGCCCATCGACACCCAGGTATCCGTCACGACGCAATCTGCGCCCTTGGCCATCGCATCGGGATCATTGGAGAAGGTGATGTCCGCTCCGGACGCCTTGGCCCAGTCCTTGAACGGCTTCTTCGGCGACAGCTGCGGCGGCGTCGCGATGTTCAGCTTGAACTTGAAGCGCTCCGCGGCATGCGCCCAGGACATCAGCACGTTGTTGTCGTCGCCGACCCAGGTCACGGTGCGGCCCTTGATGGAGCCGCGATGCTCTTCATAGGTCATCACGTCGGCCATCACCTGGCACGGATGCGAAAACCGCGTCAGGCCATTGATGACGGGGACGGTGGCGTTGTTGGCCAGCTCCATCAGCGAGTCATGATTGAGGATGCGGATCATGATGATGTCGACGAAGCGCGACAGCACGCGGGCGGTATCGGCGATGGTCTCGCCGCGACCGAGCTGCATTTCGGCGCCGGTCAGCATCACGACCTCACCGCCGAGCTGACGCATGCCGACCTCGAACGACACCCGGGTGCGCGTCGAGGGCTTCTCGAAGATCATCGCCAGCGTCTTGTTCTTCAGCGGATGATCGCGATCGGCGCTGCTGTCCTTCTGGCTCTTCAGCTTTGCCTTCATGGCGCTGGCTGCATCGAGAATGTTGCGCAGCTCACCGGCAGAAACCGCCGTGAGATCGAGGAAATGTCGCGGAGTCGTGCTCATCACACGGCTCCCTTCTCATTTGCATCGGCAAGCACAGTGCAAGCCTGCTCCAGACTGGCCAGCGCCTGCTCGATGTCGGACTCCGTCACCACCAATGGCGGCAGGAAGCGCACGACATTATCGCCGGCGCCGACCGTCAGCAGTTTGGCATCGCGCAACGCGGCGACGAGATCACCGGCCGGCACCACCGCCTTGAGGCCTACCAGCAGGCCTTCGCCGCGGACTTCCGACAGCACGGTCGGATAGCGATCGACCACGCTGGCCAACTTCTGCTTCAATAGCAGCGACATCTTCTTCACCTGATCGCAAAAACCCGGCGTCAGCATCACGTCGAGCACGGAATTGGCCGCGGCCACCGCCAGCGGATTGCCGCCGAAGGTCGAGCCATGCGAGCCCGGCGCCATGCCTTCGG
>JAPLPC010000026.1:0-15196 GCA_026400425.1 Hyphomicrobiales bacterium
GGGTATGGCCGTCGCTCGCGCGCGTGCTTTCGGTCGTAGGGCTGTTTCTGGTCGCATCCTGGGCCGGTCTGTGGCTGATGCTGTCCCCGATCCCGCGCGCCATCGGGCTGGCCCTGTTCGTCATCGCACTGATCGCGACGCTGTATCCTTTCATCCGCTTTCGCTGGCCGTCGCGTGAAGAAGGTCTGGCGCGGCTCGACCATGGTTCGGGCATCCGCCATCGTCCGGCCACCGCGCTCACCGACACGCTGTCCTCGCAGGACCCGCTCGCCCGTGCGCTGTGGCTGGCGCAGCGCGAGCGAACGCTGGCCTCGCTGAAGCGCATTCGCGCCGGCCTGCCGTCACCGCGGCTGCCGCGCCATGATCCGTGGGCGCTGCGTGCGCTGGTGCTGGTCCTGCTGGTCGCCACCTGGTTCGCCGCGTCGGGCGAACGCGGCGCGCGCATCATGGCGGCGTTCGACTGGAACGGCGTGATCGCGCCGTCCAATGTCCGCGTCGATGCCTGGGTCAATCCGCCGCCTTACACTGCCAAGCCGCCGATCATTCTGTCGGCCGCCAACAAGGATGCGAATGCGGCCGATGCCGGCGCAATGGCGGTGCCGTCGGGCTCGACGCTGATCGTGCGCTCCAGCGGCGGCGCGCTTGATGTCGCGCTCACCGGCGGCCTGACGGAAACGGCGCCGGCAGGTGACGCGCCGGCGGGCACCAACGAGAAGCACTACAGCATCAGCGGCGATGGCACCGCCCAGGTGCGCTCGCCCAAAGGTCAGCCGATGTGGACATTCGCGGCGACGGGCGACCGAGCGCCGACGATTTCCCTCGCCAAGGATCCCGAGCGCCAGGCCAAGGGCTCACTGCTGCTCGCCTACAAGCTCGAGGATGACTACGGCGTCACCGAAGCGCACGCGCAATTCGCTGTCAGACCCGGCGATGACAAGGCCGCCAAACCGCGGCCGCTGTTCGATCCGCCATCCTTCGCGCTTGTGCTGCCCAATGCACGCACCCGCAATGGCGTCGGCCAGACCGTGAAGGATCTCTCCGACGATCCCTATGCCGGCGCCGAAGTGACGCTGACGCTGACGGCCAAGGATGAGGCCGGCAATGAGGGCCGGAGCGAAGCCCTCAACACCCGTCTTCCGGAGCGGCTGTTCACCAAGCCGCTGCCACGCGCGCTGATCGAGCAGCGCCGCAACCTCGCGCTCGATGCCAATTACAAGGATATGGTCGTCGCCGCGCTGGAGGCGCTGATGATCGCGCCGGAAGCCTTCACGCCAGAAGCCGGGCATTATCTCGGCCTGCGCAGCGTCCTCTCGCAGGCCCAGCACGCACGCACCGATGCTGCGCTCAAAGACCTCGTCGCCAGCCTGTGGTCGCTCGCGGTGACCATCGAGGACGGCGACATCACCGATGTCGACAAGGCGCTGAAGGCGGCGCAGGACGCGCTGAAGCAGGCGCTGGAGCGCGGCGCCAGCGACGAGGAGATCAAGAAGCTCACCGAAAATCTGCGCGCGGCGCTGGACAAGTTCCTCAAGCAACTTGTCGAGCAGATGAAGCAGAACCCGCAGCAGCTGGCGCGTCCGCTCGACAAGAACACCAAGGTGATGCGGCAACAGGATCTCAACAACATGATCGAGCGCATGGAGCGGCTGTCGCGCTCCGGCGACAAGGATGCTGCCAAGCAGCTGCTCGAACAGATGCAGCAGATGCTGGAGAACCTGCAGATGGCGCAGCCCGGCCAGGGCGGCGACGATGAGATGCAGCAGTCGATGAACGAACTCGGCGACATGATCCGCAAGCAGCAGCAGCTGCGCGACAAGACCTTCAAGGAAGGCCAGGACCAGCGCGGCGAGCGTCGTCGCGGCCAGCAGGGCGAGAAGGGCATGGGCGACCTGCAGCAGGATCAGCAGAACCTGCGCGAGCGTCTGAAGAAGCTGCAGGAGCAACTGGCCCGCCAGGGCATGGGGCAGGGTCAGAAGGGGCAGAAAGGCCAGCAGGGACAGCAGGGCCAAGGTCAGCAGGGTCAGCAGGGACAGGGCGAGCAGGGCCAGAACGGCGACGGTCAGGACGGCGACGGCGACGGGCTCGGCGATGCCGACGGCGCCATGGGCGATGCCGGCGGTCAGCTCGGCGACGGCGATGCCAACGGCGCGGTAGGCTCGCAGGGCCGTGCGCTGGAAGCCTTGCGCAAGGGCGCCCAGAGCCTCGCCCAGCAGATGCAGCAGGGCGAGGGCGAAGGCGGCCAGGATGGTCCCGGCAACAATCCCGGTCGCCAGCAGGGCGCCGCGCGCAACAGCGATCCGCTCGGCCGCCCGTTGCGCGGGCGCGATTTCGGCGACGATCTGTCGGTGAAAATTCCCGGCGAGATCGACGTCCAGCGCGTGCGCCGGATTCTCGAAGAACTCCGCCGCCGCCTCGGCGACACCACCCGCCCGCAGCTCGAACTCGATTACATCGAGCGGCTGCTGAAGGATTACTGAGGCGGCCCCCGCGCGTCAGTCCGGGGCGCTCGCGACAGCGAGCGAACCCGGAATCCCGGAGCGATGGTCACCTCCCTCAGCCTGGACGACGCTGGTGCTCAACACGCCGGGATTCCGGGCTCCGTCCCGCCGCCTCTGGCGCCGGCCCGTCCCCGGAATGACGGATGGGCGCGTGCATAAAAAGTTCCACATTTGTTCTTGACAATATTCCTTATCCGGATCATTCTCCGCCCTGTCCCGCCTCACTGAGAGGGGTGGTTCGCGATCGTCACGATCTGCGAGGTGGGATGCGGTGATCCCTGGATCAGCCGATCCTCGGAAACCCACGCAGCAGAGGGTGACCAGTCAGCACCCGGGAGAGCACGAAGCAACCGGAAGCACCACCGCGTGCGGAACGCTGGGCAATCGCCCTGTGTCTCCGAAGTCCTGTGCGCATCCTCATGCGGAGTACCGCATAGCGCGCATAGGCCCAGGGTGCATCGGGCACCCGGCGTTCCGCGCGCCCTCTTTCCAAAGAGGGCGACAGGAATGCTCACACCTCGGGCGCTTACGCGCCGCGAGAACGGGATCGCATGAATTCAGGGAATGTTGGTTTCAGGGATGCTTGGTTTCGAGATGACGTGGCTGTTTGACATGTCGAAGACGCGACGCACCGAGCGTCATGCCCCCTCCCTCAAGCGGCGCAGCCGCGCAGTGGGGAGGGCCGGGGTGGGGCGCCCCACGTGACGTCGAGCGTGGGGAGAGACCCCACCCGTCACTCGCCCTGACGAAGCTTCGCTTCGTCAGGCTCGTGCCACCCTCCCCATTCGCTTCGCTCCGGGGAGGGAGAAGGAAGAGCGCCACCCGCCGTCACGACGCACCTCGCCGTTGTTCCGACACATCCGTCGTGCCACACTCGCGCAACCGCAACCGAGCAGGATTTCCATGTCGTTTCGTCTCGCCGCCATTGCCGCTTTGTCGATTGCTTCAGCCGCATTTGCCACACCGTCTCATGCCGCCAGATGCGGTGGTGACTTCCAGGGCTTCGTCGCTGCGATGTCGCAGGAAGCGGCCGCTGCCGGCGTGTCGCAGGCCGTGATCCAGCAGGCTTTTGCCGGCGTCACCCAGGATCAGGCCGTGTTGTCCTTCGATCGCCGCCAGCGCGGCACCTTCAACAAGACCTTCGAGCAATATGTCTCGACCCGCGTCGGCGCCGGCCGCATCAAGATGGGCTTGCAGATGATGCAGCGCCACGCCTCGCTGCTGTCGCGCATCGAGCAGCGTTTCGGCGTGCCGCCGCAGATCGTGGTGGCGATCTGGGGGCTCGAATCCGATTTCGGCAAGGGCGACATCGGCAAGATGCCGGTGATCCGCACCCTCACCACCATGGCGCATGATTGCCGCCGCACCGAGCTGTTCCAGGGCGAGTTGCTGGCGGCGCTGAAGATCGTGCAGCGTGGCGACCTGCCGCTGAAGGATCTGGTCGGGGCCTATGCCGGCGAACTCGGACAGACGCAGTTCCTGCCGTCGAGCTACATCAAATACGGCGTCGATTTTGACGGCAACGGCCATGTCGATCTCCGGCACTCGGTGCCCGACGTGCTGGCCTCGACCGCCAATCTCCTGAAGACCGCGGGCTTCAAGGGCGGCCAGCCCTACGGCGAGGGCACGCCGAATTTCGAAGCCATGCGCGAATGGAACCGGGCCACCATCTATCGCAAGACCATCGGCTATTTCGCCGATCGCCTCGCGGCGGGAGGCTGAGACGCTCGTGGCTGAACGTGCGGTCCGCTCTTGCTTGGTAAACGGCAATTGCGGCCCGCTTTCAGACTTTCAAAACCACACTGTAGATTACGCGTCGGTAGTGACCTTCCATTAAGCACCGGGCTGCATTTTAGCGGCCATTGCAACGACGCTTGATTGGAATGACGGTGAGCAGCACCCGCGTATATCTGCGCAGCGTACAGTTACGCGATCTGCGCCCATGTTGAGCATCGGCACGCTATTTACGGTCTTCACCGTCAATTTTCTCGCCCTTGGCCTGGTCTGGGCTTATGTGGCGCGCAGCTATCCAAACCTGCACGCTGCACGGTACTGGACGGCCGCGGCATTTGTCGCCGCACTCGGCACCTCGATGTCGGTTCTGCGTGTCTTATCCACCTTCGATCCGCTGCTTCCGGTCCTGACCGGCGGTGGTCTGACGCTGCTCGCCACCAGCCTGACGTCGATGGGGATGAGCCAGTTCTACGGCCGTCCGGCGCGCTGGCGACTTGAACTGTCGGTGATCGGCGCCGCGCTGCTCGGGCTGTGGCTGTTCACCTCGTGGCACGACAGTATCGCGATGCGCATCCTGGTCTATTCCGCCGCGCAATCGGTCTCGGTGTTGCTGACCGTTCCGCTGGTGTGGTCGCAGCGCGACGGCGGCGGCAACGCCGGCGCGCGCCTCGCCGGAATCGTTGCACTGGCTGCGGTCGCCGTCCATGTGCTGCGCAGCGGCGCCGGCCTGCTGCAGATCGGTGGCGCGATGACCTTCAGCAATTTCAACGGTCTGCAGGGCGTGCTGGTGCTTGTGCTGGTGTTCCTGGCGATGACGTGGAATTTCGCCTTCCTGCTGATGGCGATCGATCGCCTGCGCGACGAGGTCGCGGAGCTCGCGCTGATCGACGATCTCACCGGCGTCGCCAATCGCCGCCATCTGGTGCAGCGTCTCGCCGAAGAATGTGCGCTCGCGCGTCGCACGGAAAAGCCGTTCGCGCTGCTGGCCATCGATCTGGACGGCTTCAAGGAGATCAATGACGGCCATGGCCATGCAGCCGGCGACGACTGCCTGCGGCACTTCACGGTCATGACCCAGAGCAAGCTGCGGCCGGGCGATCTCCTGGCGCGGTCAGGCGGCGATGAGTTCTGCATCGTGTTGCCATCGACGTCATTGTCGGAGGCCGCCGCCATCGCGCAACGCATCCTCGATGCCTGCCGCGCCGATGCCGCCATCTGCATGCCCGGCGAAGCGCAGATCGCCGCGTCGATCGGGGTTGCCCAATGGTGTCCGCAGACCGGGCAATATCCGGAGCGGCTGATCGCCGCCGCCGACCAAGCGCTTTATGCAGCGAAGAAAGATGGCAAGAACCGCTACGCCATATCCGACACCGACGCGCCGTCGATGGTGCCGGAGATGGATATGGATGCCCTGATCGCAACGGTGCGCGGCCGCACGCGCCCGGTCTGATCTCAGTTCATCGCCTTGTCGTGGGTGATGTCGATCAGCGCGCCGGGCAATCGCACGGGGCGGCCGCGACGGTCAAGCGTGCAGTTTCCACGCGCCAGCACCCAGTGGACCCGGTCGGCTTTGATGACGCGATATTCGCATTCGAAAGCGCCGCCGAGCCGCATGGCGGATTTGACGGCCGCTTGCAGCCGGCTCTGGTCGTCGGGATGCACGGCGTTCAGATACGCCGAATTGGGAAGGCCGCGCGCCGCGCTGACGGGATCCACGCCGAAGAAATTCGCGGCATCAGCATCGAGATGGTTGCGGTCGTTGCGGATGTCCCAATCCCAGATGCCGGCGATCAATTCGCGCGCCGCCGGCTTGCGCACCTGCGGCAATTCGAACGCATCGTCGTCAGCGGTGGAGTTGTAGGCTTCAGCAGTCGCGAGGCGAAGGATATAAGACAAGAATTCATGCTTACGCTCGCGCGCAAAGCTTGCAATGTCCAGGCACACGTCGCCCAATGGTCGCCGCATTGCAACCCCCAGCAGTACCGGCCCAAAGTTCCACCAGCAAAAGCATACAGAGAAAATCTTCGATTTCAATGTTCGCTGGGCGAATTATTTGGCGATAAGGGTGCACAATCGCGACGCGATGTCGCTTGCGCAAATAACGCTGCGCTCCCATCTGGACGGTATGTCAAAGGATTACGTCTTCTCACAGTCAAAACCCGGCCGTCCGGCGGCGCCTGGTCCGGTCATCGATCAGGACGGGCGCGAGGTTCGGCCGGAAGATCTGAGTGCGGGCAGGGGCTCAGGCAGGCGTGGGTTCGACGGGGCGTTTCGGCTCGATCTCGGGCAAGGCGGTGCCAACCCGTTTCAGCCGTTGACGCGCGAGCAGCGCATCGCGCGCCTGGAAGCTGTCGCACAATTGCTCGATGTCGCATTCGTCGTGCCGGGCACCAAGATCCGCTACGGCATCGATGGCCTGATCGGCCTCGTTCCAGTGGTCGGCGACATCATCACCACGGCGATTTCGCTATGGCTGGTTCGCGAGGCGCGCGCACTCGGCGCACCGTGGCATATCACGGCGCGGATGCTCGGCAATGTTGCGATCGATGGTGCCGTCGGGATCGTGCCGTTCGTCGGAGATGCGTTCGACGTCATGTTCCGCGCCAACATCCGCAACATGAAGATGCTGCGGATCTGGCTGGACAAGCAACCGAGGCTGTAAGGGCGCAGCCGCCTATTTCCGGTCAACAAGGCCCCGGAAAGCCGAGGCGCGACGAACCGATCTCGCCTCAGCCTAGTCGGACGCGGTTTACGCCGCGTCGGCGTCGCTGGTTTCTTCCTGGGTCTGGCGACGCTCGAGCGGAAAGTGCTCGCTCTCATACAAGGTGCGGATGCCGCGCTGGTCGAAGCGGGCTTCGTCCACCTGCAGATAGGCGCCGTTCAGTGAATCCGCTGGCAGTTGCTCCATCGCGAACTGGACGGCAGCGGCTGCAGTGTCGAAACGTCGATAGGCGAAACCTGCACGCTTCTTCTTGCGGATCGCGGCAGGGAAGAGTTCGGCGGAGGCATTGTAGCTGAATGCAGCCATGGTGGGGAACCTCATCTGTTACGCAACAAAAGGAGCTGTCACTCGCAAGGCGACCAAACGCGACGGCCGCGGGCGGACAGGATGTCAGGACAGATCCTCATATAAGCACGTTTCGCGGAAAAGCGACACCAGGAACTGCACATGGCTGCACCGTGCATTCAAACGGTATTGATGTAACAGGCCGGAAACCGCAGCGGCAGGCGGTTTAGCCGTCAAAATTCACGTTAAGCTTGTTGCCTATTGGCCGGTCATGTCGGGCAGCGGCACGATCTTGAGCGGCGTTGTATAAGGCTCGACCCGCAACGCCTCGTTGGCGATCAAGCCGACCTGACGCAATGGCGCCTGTTCCAATGCGCCGGCTTCAGCCTTGCGCACGCCATATTGCCAGGCGGTCAGGGTCCCCTTGCTGGCAAGGTGGCGGGCGACGCCGCCGGCATTCTTGGCCTCGAAGGCGGCCAACTGATCGTCATCGAGCCCGATGACGATCTCATCCCTGGCAGTGATCACTTTGAACAGCGAGACTTTGGAGGTGGCCAAGGCAGGATGCGATGCCACGCTTTCCAGAACGAGGCACGCAAATGCGAGGCCGAGCAGCAGACGGTTTGAGCGGACGGACATTGGCGTTCTAATTCTTAACGACGTGCATGCCGAAATGGCATGTTCAAGATAAGGGCATTCGACAGGGTCTGGACAGAAATGCCCCGCGCTACTTCATCAGTTGCGCGGGGCACATCGTCAGTTCAATGCATCTCAGATGGGTTACTTCGGCTCTAATTTCAAGGCTGCCGAGTTGATACAATAGCGCAATCCGGTAGGTCCCGGGCCGTCGTTGAACACGTGGCCAAGATGCCCATTGCACTTAGAACACAGTACTTCCGTGCGTATCATACCGTGCGAATGGTCATGCTCCTCGTCGATGTGACTTTCGCGTGATGGCTGCGTGAAGCTGGGCCAGCCGCAGCCGGAATCGAACTTGGCATCCGATTCGAACAGCGTCTGTCCGCACCCGGCGCATATGTAGGTGCCGGGCGCGTGCGTAACGTCATACTCGCCGCTGAACGGTCGTTCCGTCGCTTTCTCTCGCAGTACCGCATATTGCATCGGCGTAAGTTCGGCGCGCCATTCAGCTTCGCTCTTCACGACTTTGTCGGTGCTGGTTTTGGTGTCGGACATTAAGGCTCCAATTCCGCCCGCCGGCCTGCGATCCACGTCAGTTGGTGGCTTTGACCGCATTCACCAGCGTTGGCTTCTCGTTGTAATTCTCCGCGAAGATCTTCTTCAGGTTCTCGATCTTCGGCAGGTCGTTGTAGACGATATAGGGCTGCTTCGGGTGAAGTGTCAGGTAGTCCTGATGATAGGCCTCGGCCGGGTAGAAGGCCTGCAGCATCCCGAGTTTGGTGGCGATCGGCTTCTTGTAGACCTTGGCGGCATTCAACTGCGCGATATAGGCCTCGGCGACCTTCTTCTGCTCGGGCGTGGTGGCAAATATCTCGGAGCGATACTGCGTGCCGCTGTCCGGGCCCTGACGGTTCAACTGGGTCGGATCGTGCACGACGGAAAAGTAGATCTGCAGGATCTTGCCGTAGCTGATCTTGCTGGGGTCATATTTGACCTCGACCGCTTCCGCATGGCCCGTCGTCCCGGTCCCGATGGCATTGTAATTGGCGGTGGACTTGGCGCCGCCGGAATAACCCGAGACGGCACTGACGACGCCCTTGGTATGCTGGTAGACGCCCTGAACGCCCCAGAAACAGCCGCCCGCGATCACGACGGTCTGCATGCCACTGGCAGCCTGCACGTCCATGGCGGGTGCCGGGATCACCACGGCCTCCTCGGAGGCGAATGACGGGGCAATCGCCACGGCAGCAATCACGGCCGCACCCGCGGCGGCTCCGAGCGAAAGACGGCTGAACAAAGAGCGCATGGGATGTCCTTTTGCGATGAAATAAGCCGACGAAAACAATGTAGTCCGGCGCGACCGCCCGGCCAATCGCCGCATCGTCATCGTCTACAGAGATACGGACACCAGGGCCGCCCGTTACATCCAGTGCCACACGACTTCGTGAGCGATCATTTACGACAAAGCCGCGGGGCGAGGCCCCGCGGCTTGTGAATGATCGCTCTGAACGGCTGTTACGGGCAGGGGTAACGGTTGCCGTCATTGTTCAGATAGGTGCCGCTGGCCGGATCGTAGGAACGGTAGCGCTGGGAACAATAGGCATGGTTCTGCTGCGAGGCAGCAGCGTTGGCCTGACCAGCTGCGATCGCGCCACCGATGATGGCGCCTGCGGCCAAGCCACCGATCACTGCGCCGGCCCCTGGGCCACGATGTCCATACCCGTAGCCGCGATGACCATAGCCATATCCACGGTGACCGTAGCCGTAGCCGCCGTGACGGCGCCATTGCACATTCTCGGTCATCGGCGCGGCCGAGTTGCCAACGGCCTGGCCGACGACTGCTTGATTGACGAGCGGCGCGGCAGCGGCCGGCAGCGACATTGTAATGGCGGTGGCGCCAACCAGGGCGGCGGCCGTGATGGATTTCATGGATCGCATATTGAAAACACTCCTGAATTGCTCGACTGGGAGAAGTGACAACCAGCCATCGGGAGCGTCGTTCCATGCCGCAAAGATACCGCAGTTGCGTCAAATCTGCGCACAAGATGGCTAAACGACGATGCTCAGTCGCTTTGCGGCGCGCGTGATGCCGGTGTAGAGCCAACGCGCGCGGCTGTCCTGAAAGGCAAAGCTCTCGTCGAATAACACGACGTCGTCCCATTGCGAGCCCTGGCTCTTGTGCACCGTCAGCACGTAGCCGTAGTCGAATTCGTCATAGGGCTTGCGCTGATCCCATGGCAGCGTTTCGACGCCGCCGGTGAAGCAGTCCGCACGCACCGAAACTTTGGTGACCTTGCCGCCAAAATCCTCGTCTGGCATGAGGCGCATGGTGACGATGGCGGATTTCGACGTCGCCCGCGCGCGCACGCGCCACAGGCCGCCGTTGAACAGCGCCTTCTTGCGGTTGTTGCGCAGGCAAACCAGTTTGTCATCGGCGACGGGGAGGGGATCGGTGAGACCGAGCTTTTCGCGGACGCGCATATTATAGGCGCGGCGCGTATTGTTGCGGCCGACCAGCACCTGATCGGCGGCCATCACCCGTTCTGGATCGAGCGATTTGCGTGACACCACCTCGCTCTCGCCGAACGTGCCGAGTGACAACGGCCGGCCCTCGCGGACATCCATCGACATCCGCACGATCGGATCGTGTTCGGCCTGGCGATGCACCTCGGTGAGCATGGCGTCGGGTTCGGTTTCCGTGAAAAAGCCGCCGCCCTGGATCGGCGGCAGCTGGGCGGGATCGCCGAGCACCAGCAGCGGGCAGTCGAACGACAGCAGGTCGCGACCGAGCTCGGCATCGACCATCGAACATTCGTCGACGATGATCAGCTTGGCCTTGGAGGCGGGCGCATCGTCCCACAACTCGAAATTGGGGGTCTCCTCGCCGCTTTCGCGGGCACGGTAGATCAGCGAATGGATGGTGGAGGCTTCGTGGCAGCCTTTGTTGCGCATCACCAATGCGGCCTTGCCGGTGAAGGCGGCGAATTTGACCTCGCCATCGACGTCCTCGGCAATATGGCGTGCGAGCGTCGTCTTCCCCGTGCCCGCAAAGCCGAACAGGCGGAACACCTGCGGCGTGCCGTTCTGGCCGGGCTTGGCCTTCAGCCAATCGCCCACAGCTTTGAGCGCGGCGTCCTGATGCGGGGTAAAACTGGTCATGGGATCTCGGCAAGGTGGCCGGCAAGGCGGCGACTCGGGGAGAGAAGCTAACGATTCGCGCGCCGGGTGCAAGCGGGCCTGTCCATAGGGCAATATGCCCGCCATCACGGCTTGCCCGATCGCATGCGATGTTCCAGTGAGGGAGGGCGAGCGAGGAGACGGGTTTTGGAACGCAGACTGCTGCAAATCACACTGGCGATCGTCGGTCTCGTCGCCATGCTGTTCGGCCTCACCGGCGTGTTGTTCGGCACCAGTCTGTCGGGCGTCCATCTCGGTGTCACGATGGAAGGCTATGTGCGCTTCATCAAGGGCGTGCTGATCGCGGCGGGTCTGATCTACTGGTCGGCGATCCCGCAGCTCGAACAGCGCAGCGAGCGCATTGCGGTGGTCACGTTCATTCTGGTGTTCGGCGCCATCGGCCGCCTGCTCGCGGTGATCGGCCACGGCTTCCCGACGGTGGGGCTGATGCTGAGCCTGGCCGGCGAATTGATCGTGGTGCCCGTGATCTGGCTATGGCATCGCCGCTTCGTGCGGCAGGGGGCGAAAGCGTGAAGCGTTTCGGCATCTGGCTGATCTATATCGCCGGCGCGCTGTCGATCCTGACACCGGGCGATCCGATCAAGATTTTCCGAAAGCAGGACGCGCCGAGCTATTCGTAGTTCACTGTCGTTGCCCGGCTTGACCGGGCAACCCAGTAGACACCCGCAGTTGCGATAGAACGGAAAAGCTTGCGTGTACTGGATCGCCCGCTTTCGCGGGCGATGACACTCAATGGCGTTGGTTCGGCAGACTACGCCGCGCCCATCATTCCGCGATAATCGCCTGTCCCTGCACCGGCCGGGGTGATCGGCAGACCGCCATCGGCATATTCGTTCAGCTTGTTGCGCAGGGTGCGGATCGAGATGCCGAGAATATTTGCGGCATGGGTGCGGTTGCCGAGGCAGTGCTTCAGCGTTTCCAGAATGAGATCACGCTCGACATCCGCGACCGTGCGGCCGACCAGTGCGCGCGTCACCGTCTCTGCCGCCATCGTCGCGTGGGCGACCGCCGGCGAAGTCTTGGCGAGATCGAGGCGATCGCCGTCCGGCGTCAGAATGGCATCGGCGCCGATCTCGTCACCGGACGACATCAGAACCGAGCGATGGATGGTGTTTTCGAGCTCGCGCACATTGCCCTGCCAGCGATTGCCGGTGAGCACGCGCCGCGCCTCCGTCGATAGCGGCCGCACCGGCACGCCGTTGGCCTGGGCATATTTCCGGGCGAAATGCTGGGCCAGTTCGAGAATGTCCGCCGGGCGATCGCGCAGCGCCGGGATCTTGAGATTGACGACGTTGAGGCGGAACAGCAGATCCTCGCGGAAAGTGCCGGCCTTCACGGCTTCGGACAGATTGCGGTTCGACGTCGCGATGATGCGGATATCCACCGGCACCGGCTTGGTGCCGCCGACGCGATCGATGACGCGTTCCTGAATCGCGCGCAGCAGCTTCGACTGCAGCCGCACATCCATTTCCGAGATTTCGTCGAGCAGCAAGGTGCCGCCGGTGGCTTCCTCGAACTTGCCGATGCGGCGTGCGACGGCGCCGGTGAACGCGCCTTTCTCGTGGCCGAACAGTTCGGATTCCAGAAGATGCTCGGGGATCGCCGCGCAGTTGATGGAGATGAAAGGCTTCTTGGCGCGGTTGGAGCGGCTGTGCACATAGCGCGCCAGCACTTCCTTGCCGGTGCCGCTCTCGCCGGTGACCATCACCGAAGCATCGGAGCCGGCGATCTGTTGCGCCAGCTTCACCACTTTGCCCATTGCCTCGTCGCGGAAGATCAGGTCGCGCGAGTCGTTCGCCACGGCGGCCAGCACGGCTGCGATCAGTTCCGGCTCCGGCGGCAGCGGGATGTACTCTTTGGCGCCGGCATGGATCGCGGCAACGGCGGCGCGCGCGTCGTTGGTGATGCCGCAGGCGACGATCGGCACATGGATGTGCTCGGCCTCGAGCCGCATCACGAGGTCGCGGATGTCGAGCGCGACATCGACCAGCAGCAGATCGGCGCCCTTGCCCGACCGCAGCACGTTCATGCCCTGGTCGAGGCCTTCGGCATGCACCACCGAGGCGCCGTTATCCATCGCGATCTTGGTCGCGGTGGTGAGCTGGCCCTTCAATGTGCCGATGATGAGAAGCCGCATGGTGATCTCCTGTAATCTCTGATCGCGCCATGGCCGGCGCGTAAAATCGGTTAATTATCGGCCTTGATGATTTCGGTCATGGTGACGCCGAGTTTTTCCTCGACCAGCACCACTTCGCCACGCGCCACCAGGCGGTTGTTCACATAGATGTCGATGGCTTCGCCGACCCGGCGGTCGAGTTCGAGCACGGTGCCGGGCCCGAGCTTCAGCAACTCGCCGACGCCCATTTTCGATCGTCCGAGCACGGCCGAGACCTGCACCGGCACGTCGAACACCGCTTCCAGGTCGGCGGCGATACGCGTGACATTTTCCTCGTCGGCATAGCCGACGTCGCCGATCACCATCTGATCGGGAGCATTGAGATCGGGAAGCGGCACCTGGGGATCGCTCATGGTTCAGTCCTTATGGCTGTTCAAGCCGTATTGCGTGACGCCATGTAGCGTCCGACGAGTTCATTGATCTTGGCGTCGATGGATGCGCGCTCCAGTACCATGCCGCCATCGGCCCATTCGATTTTGCAGTCGCCATTGGCGATGTCGGGTTCGGCGAGAATGACGAGGCGTCCGGCGAAGCCGCTTTGCTTGGCCTGCTTCTCGATCTTCTGGCGCGCTTCCTCGTAGAGCGCATCGTTGATGCGGATCACGAGATGCGGGGTTGCGACCAGATGGCGGAAGCAGTCGTGCACCAGCGCCATCACCTCGGTGAGCGGCTCGCGCGCCATCAGCTCGCTGCACAATTGCCGTGCCACGGCGACGGCGACGTCCACCGCCTCGGTCTCCATCTTGTCTTCGATGCCGGCGACGCGTTCGGCAACCGTCGATGCTGCGATACCGATCTGCTCCAGCGCCAGCGCCATGCGGCGGTCCGCCTCGACCGTTGCCTCGCGCTGCGCAGCATCGAAGCCCGCGCGATAGGCATGGGCTTCGGCATTGGCTATCTTTTCCGCCATTTCCGCAGGCGTGATCACCGGCGCGCGGCCGCGGTCGGGCGCTGCGAAGTCGGTATCGAACAAAAATTTGGCGGGCGCGGCCATCAATACACCAGTTCGTCGTCGGCGCGGTTCTTGGTCAGGACGATCTCGCCCTTGGCGGCGAGGTCCTTGGCGAGATTGACGAGCAATGCCTGCGCTTCATCGACGTCCCGCAGGCGGACTGGGCCGAGCGCGGCCATGTCGTCGGTCAGCATCTTGGCGGCGCGCGACGACATGTTGCCCATGAAGAAGGCGCGAACCTCCTCATTGGCGCTCTTCAGCGCGATGCCGAGCTTGTCCTTGTCGATATTGCGCATCAGCGTCTGGGCCGAGCCGGCATCGAGCTTGATCAGGTCGTCGAAAGTGAACATCAGGGCCTTGATGCGTTCGGCCGCTTCGCGATTGTCCTCTTCCAGCGAGGTGATGAAGCGCGTCTCGGTCTGGCGATCGAAATTGTTGAAGATTTCCGCCATCACTTCATGGGCATCGCGGCGGCGGGTCTGCGACAGGTTGGACATGAATTCCACCCGCAGCGTCTGTTCGACCCGCTCGATCACTTCCTTCTGCACCGCTTCCATGCGCAGCATGCGGTTGATGACGTCGAGCGCCAGTTCTTCCGGCAGGATGCCGAGCACGCGGGCGGCATGCTCCGACTTCAGCTTCGACAGCACCACGGCAACGGTCTGCGGATACTCGTTCTTGAGGTAGTTGGCGAGCACCTCTTCCTGAACGTTGGAGAGCTTCTCCCACATGTTGCGACCGGCGGGGCCGCGAAGTTCTTCCATGATGCCGTTGACACGCTCGGGCGGCAGATACTGGTTCAGGAGCCGCTCGGTGGCATCATAGGTGCCCATCAGCGCGCCCGAGGCCGACATCCGCGAGACGAATTCGAGCATCAGGTCTTCGACGGTTTCCGGTTCGATGGTGCCGAGGCTGGACATGTGGGACGACAATTCGCGAACTTCGTCATCGTCGAGCTGGGCCCAGACCTTGCCGCCGTATTTTTCGCCGAG
>JAPLPC010000026.1:15246-19134 GCA_026400425.1 Hyphomicrobiales bacterium
GTATTTTTCGCCGAGCGCCAGCATCAGAATGGCCGCGCGCTTGGGGCCACTCAATGGCTTGGTCGGCGCGCGCCCGGCCTGGCGCGCGGCCAGACCTGCCACGACGGTCTGGATGTCGCTGCTGTTGTCGCCAGTGACTGCGGGGACTTCTGCCATCGGGGTTACGCCGGTTCCTGCAGCCACTGACGAACGATGGCGGCGGTTTCATTCGGATTGCGGTCGGCCAGTTCACCGACACGGTGCACGGACTGGGCATGCACCTGGCCCGGGCTGGTGGCGACGTCGATCATATTGGCGCCGGTGGCGGCAACCAGGGTCTGTCCGTCGGGGCCGACGGCGACGTTGTCCGGCAGCGCCATCATGCCGGGCGGGGCGAGCGCGGCGGGCGGAGTTTCCGGGGTCAGGATGCGGCGGACCAGCGGTCGGACGACCATGAACATCACGACGAGGCCGAGCAGCATCATGACGCCGAGCTCGATGACGTTCATCACGTCGTCCTTGGTGAATTGCAGGTTGCCGAGCAGGCCGGTCGGCTCGGCGACCGGCAGGACGGTCGGACCTTCGGCGAATTTCAGATTGACCACTTCCACCTGGTCGCCGCGCTTCTGGTCGAAGCCGATGGCGGAGCGGACAAGTGCCGCGATACGGTCGAGTTCTTCCTTCGGACGCTGGGTATAGACCTGTTCGCCCTTCTCGTTCTTGCCGTAGCTGCCATCCACCAGCACCGCCACGGAAATACGGTTGACGCGACCGGCTTCAGTCACTTCGGTCTTGGTGATGCGGGAGATTTCGTAATTGTTGGTTTCTTCCGACTTCTTGCTCTGGTCTTTGGGATTGGCGGCAGCGTTCTGCTGGTTGCCCGGCAACTCATTGTTGACCGTGACCTGACCATCGGCAGCACCGCTCTGGGATTGTTCCTCGCGGGTCTGGCTGGAGCGCAGCACCCGGCCTTCCGGATCGAATTTATCGGAGGTCTGGGTCACCTTGTTGTAGTCGAAATCGGCGGTGAGCTGCACCCGGGCACGCCCGGAACCGACCACGGAGGAGACGATCGACTCGACCTGGCTGCGCATGCGCTTCTCGAACGCGGTGCGGCGCTCGTCGCCGGTGGCGCCTTCGGAGGTGGGATCGGCGGCGCCGTCAGCCAACAACTGGCCTGCTTCATCGACAATGGACACGCGGCTCGGCTTCAATCCGTTCACCGCCGAGGCAACCACATGGCGGATCGCCCGGACCTGCTGCTGGTCGAGCGTGCCGCGAACGCGGACGACGATCGACGCGGACGGCTCGGGGACTTCACGGGAAAACAACGGGCGTTCCGGAAGCACCAGATGGACACGGGCCGACTGCACCCGGTCGATCGCCCGGATGGTCCGCGCCAGCTCGCCTTCGAGTGCGCGTAAGTGATTGATGTTCTGAACGAAGCTGGTCGTTCCCAGTGCGTCGGATTTGTCGAAGATCTCGTAACCGACACCGCCGCCCTTGGGCAGGCCGCCTTCGGCGAGCTTCATGCGCAAGCGAGTGACCTTGTCCTTCGGCACCATGATGATGGCGCCGTCATTCTTGATCTCGAACGGGATCGCCTGGCGTTCCAGGTCTTTGATGATGGCAGACGAATCCTCGGTGGTGAGGTCCGTGAACAGGGTTGTCATCTGCGGGGTGGTGACGCGCATGATGATGAAAGCAAAAAAGCCGATCAACGCAACCGTGACGGCAAACATGGCCGCCAGGCGCGCGGCGCCGAGACTTTTGAAGAAACTGGTCAGACCCTGCACAATCGGCCCCTAAGATTCGGTCTCCAGGACCGACTGGGCAATTTTTGCCGAGGTATAGTTTCCGTTTGGTTAACGCGGGTTAACTTTGCGCCACATTGTTGCCAAACAGCAAAAACCGGCTTCCCGAGAGAAAGCCGGTTTTCATCAAATTCGAACCGTTAAGGTTTTATTTACTGACGATACTGCTGGATTCGGGTGGTCCGCAGTCCAGCCAGTCCGTGCTGGTCGATGGAAAACTGCCAGGACAGGAACTCGTCCACGGTCAGCGTGTAACGGCTGCACGCTTCTTCCAGAGACAGAAGACCACCGCGAACGGCGGCGACGACCTCTGCCTTGCGTCGGATCACCCAGCGCTTTGTTCCCGGCGCGGGTAGATCGGCAATTGTTAATGGGCTGCCGTCAGGCCCGATGACGTATTTGACCCTCGGGCGATGGGGTTCTGTCATGGCGTACTCACACTACTCTCAACCACTGAACTCACTGCGACAAAGTACGCCCGCGGACTTAAAAATTGCCTAAGCCTACAACTCCAATGCGAATAGACTTTTTGAAAGGGTTTGTTGACGATTTGGATCCGCGGCAGCATGCCGCCAAGGCGTCCAGAAGCTCGCATAAGCGCAGCTGATCCGGCGATGGATCGAGCGGGAGGCTGTTGCTCCGCGCGACGACAAAGGAACCGAGCGAGCCTTGGCCCGCCAGGAGTTGGCGCATTCCGCCAGGCGTACTCCGCCGGATTATGTTGAAGGCGTCGTCGGTGTCGGCGTCGGCGTCGTGGTCGCGCGGACAACGCGCTTGATCTTATCGACCGTATAGTTGGAGCCGTTGATCGACAGCAGCGCGGGGCTTGCGGACAGATCGACGGAGTCCACGACGCCCTGGACCTCGGTGGAGATGGCGACATCCTGGCCGTTGGCATCCTTGCCGGTGGCGCTCAGCGTGTAGGAGCCGGCAGGGTACTGCGCGCCGTCATTGCCCTTGCCGTCCCAAACGAAGCTCGCATTGCCCTGCTTGATTGCAAAGTTACCGGAATACACAACGCTGCCGGCGGCGTTGGTGATGTTGACCTGCGCCGTCGTGTCCTTGCTGGCCAACAGATTCCACGTCGCCGACGTATTGAACTGCGCCGTCGATCCATCGACCGCGACATTGTTGCCGACATAGACCAGCGCCTGAGTGGCCTGCGTTGCCTTTTGCATTTCCACCAGCGACTTCAGCTGATCGTTCTGCTTGAGCTGCTGTTCGACGCCGGCGAACTGCACGAGCTGCTGGGTAAACTGATTGGTGTCGAGCGGATCGAGCGGATTCTGATTCTGCAGCTGCGTGGTGAGCAGCGTGAGGAATGTCTGAAAGTTATCCGCAATCCCCGTGGTGGTTGTCGCGCTCGTGCTCGACGAGGTATTGGTCGTCGTGCCTGAGACGACGGGGCTTGCAACCGTTGCATCAACTGCCATGTTTCGCTCCTCAGATACTGATATCGACGCCGCCATTGGCGCCGTACATGCGGCCATAGCCGCGTGCGGCCGGCGCTACGGTAACGGTGTCGTCGTCGTTGATGGTGAGACGATGCATGTGGCGACCGGACTGATCGCCATTCTGTTGCTGTTGCTGCTGCGACTGGTCGCGCAACGAGAACTGCATGCCGCTGTCGTTCGTCTTGAGGCCGGCCTGTTCAAGCGCGCGCTGCAATTGCGGCGCATCCTGGCGCAACATGGTCAGCGTCTCAGGCTTTTCGACGGTGAGATGCGAGGTGACGTTGCCGTGCTTGTCGACCTCGATCTTCACATCGATGCGGCCGAGTTCGGCGGGATCGAGACGGATGTCGAACGATGTCTTGCCGGCCTTGGCCGACTGCGCGATCTCGACGGCAACGCCCGACAGCGGCACCGGCGGATTGGCGGCGACTTGCGGCTGCACTTGCTGGGCGGCAGCAATGGTGTTGGTCGCCTGCAGATGGGTCGGCTGCGGCTGCGGTGCGCCGCTCGGTACGGATTGGTCGATCGAGGCTGACTGCGGGGCCTGCTCGGTGCGAGGCGCGCGGGCCTGCTCAGCAGCGGGCTTCGCATCGGTGGTAGCTGCGGGATCCGCATCCGGCTTTGGCGCATCGGTTACAGGC
>JAPLPC010000195.1 GCA_026400425.1 Hyphomicrobiales bacterium
GCGCAAGGTGTGCTGCCGCCCGGCAGCAGTGCGCTGACCGTGCCGTTACCGCCGGCACCGCCGCCGCCGAAGATCGAGGTGCCGGTGGTGCCGAAGATGGGCGATCTGCCGCGGCAGAGTTATGTGCCGCAGGCGCGGCCGTCATTCGGCGACCGGGTCACCACATGCTTGCAGGATGGCGCCGCAGCCGGCCTCGGGCCCAATGAACGCGCAGCCTATTCGCGGGCCTGCGCCAACCGCTGATGCTCTCGCGCAGGGCGTCGGCTTAGCCTACACTGCGGCTCATGAACCCGACCGAGATGACCGATGCGTGAACTGTTCGACGACGTCTATGGCAAGCCTGCTTTCACGGTGCAGGAATCGCGCGAGAAATCGACCGGCAACCGCCGCAAGCGCTTCTACACGCATGTCGGAGTCAAAGAAGATGCGAGTGGGCACGCGATCACGCTCGACGACAAGACGGTGCGAACACCATCGCGCAATGTGCTGGTAGCGCCGACGCGCGCCATCGCGGATGTGATGGTGGCGGAATGGCAGGCGCAGGGCGAGCATATCGATCCGTTGAGCATGCCGGTGACGCGGTTGGCCAACAGCGTGCTCGACGCGATCGCGACCGACGCGCAGATTGCGGCCGTCCGCGACGATATCGCCAAATATTTCGGATCGGATCTGCTGTTCTATCGCGCTTCGCATCCGGAGGCGCTGATCGCACGCGAGGCGGCGGCGTGGGACCCCGTGTTGTTCTGGGCTGCGGACGAGCTCGGCGCGCGTTTCATCCTCGCCGAGGGCGTGATGCATGTGAGCCAGCCGGAGCCGGCGCTTGCCGCCGCCCGCGCGGCGCTTCCGGAAGATCGCTGGTGCGTTGCCGCGCTGCATATGGTGACGACCATTACCGGCTCGGCGCTGCTGGCGCTGGCGCTGCTCCGCGGCCGGCTGAGTGCTGACGAGGTGTGGATTTCGGCCTTCGTGGACGAGGACTGGAACGCGGAGAAATGGGGCCTGGATGAGGAGTCCGCCTTGCGTCGGGCAGCCCGCAAGGTCGATTTCGACGGCGCCGTTGCCGTTCTGCGGGCGCTCGGCGGTTAATCGCAAGTTAACGCTGCGCCAAATACACTCGTGCTCCAGACCCGGGTGCAGCCATGTCGGTTACCGTCAATGCGATTCCGTCCCTCGTCGCCGCAAAAGGCGTGGCGCGCGATGTCGCGTTTCAGCCGGGCAGCGTCGTGGCCGCAAAGGTGATCGATGTCGGGGCCAACAATCAGGCCCGCATCTCCATCGCCGGCCAGGCCATCGACGTGCAGACTCAGGTGCCGCTGCAGGCCGGGCAGACGCTGCAGCTCGCGGTGTCGCAGACCGCCGATGGCATTCGTCTCGCCGTCCTGCCGCAACAGGCCGCCGCCAACGGTGCCGCTGCAGCCTCCACATCCGGTCTGACCGCCACGCTTCTCACCACGCTGGCCGCCTCCAAGGCGCAGCTGACCGCGCCTGAAGCCCTGGCCGTGTCGCAGGCCGCGTTGGGCGCCGTCACCAAGCAGGCGAGCCTTTCGACGCTGTTCGCCGACCTCGGTGCCGCAACTTCGCTCGAAAACCTGCCGCCGAAATTGCAGCAGGCGATTGCGCAGGTATTGGCACAGCGGCCGCCCCTCGATGCACAACTATCCGGCGCCGAAGTGAAGACTGCGTTTCAGAGAGCCGGGCTGTTTCTCGAAGCATCGCTGGCCGGCGCGACGCCGCAATCTGGCGTCGTGCCGGACATGAAGGCAGCGCTGATCGTGCTCAAGCAGGCGTTGACGATGACGCTTGCGGCCGACAAGCCTGCGCCGACGATGCCCGCCGCAGCACAGCCGCAGGCCGCGGCCACGCCGACGGCTACAATTCCGGTTACGGCTGCACAGCTGCAGGCTGCTGCCGCCACGCTCGTTCCGGCCATGCTGCCGAGGACGATAGCGAAAGACGACATCATGCAGCTCTCGGCTGCATCACCGGACGAAGGCGGGGAGATCGATATCTCCCCGATGATGGCTGCGGCTGCAACGAAGCCGGTCGGCGCAGCGGCGAATGGCGGCGCGCAGCAGGCCGGTGCGAAGCTCGCCGACTTGATGGCGAGTCTGGTGCCCGACGACGGCGGAGCCCTTCTTTTGCAGCAGACCTCGAACGTGAAGGGCCAGCCGGGCGCGCTGTATGTCGATACGCCCGGCTTGCGTTCGCAAGTGCCGCCGCCACTGCGTGGCGGGCTGCCGACGCCGCAGCCTGTTGCGCAACCAACCCTGTCGGTCGGCGCGCCGCTTGGCGACACGGTGCATCGGCTGCTTTCCGAAACCGATGCGGCCCTTGCGCGTCAGACCCTGCATCAGGTCGCGTCCTTGCCGGAGCGTGCCGATGCAGCAGTGGCCCAGCGCAGCGATCAGGCGGCGACGCGATGGAGCTTTGAAATCCCGTTCGCCATGCCGCACGGCACGGCGATCGCGCAATTCGATATTTCGCGTGACGGCGGCGCTGGCACTGGTGCAGAGGCTGCAACGAAAGTCTGGTCGGCGCGCTTCACGCTGGATGTCGAGCCGTCGGGCCCGATTCATGCGGTGGTGTCGTTGACGGGCGAGAAGACCTCCGTCCGCATGTGGGCGGAGCGCGCATCGACGGCGAAGCAATTGCAGGCGGAGGCGGGGCAACTGAGCCAGGCACTCAGGCGCGCCAATCTGCAGCCCGGTGACATCGTGGTGCGCGAAGGCGCGCCGCAGCAGATCGCACCGGCATCCGCCGGTCATTTCCTGGACATGGCCTTATGATCGTCCAGCCGAAACGCGCGCTCGCAGTCGCGTTGCATTACGACAAAACGGGCGCGCCACGCGTGACGGCGAAGGGACGCGGCGCGGGCGGCGAGAAGATCATCGAAGGCGCCAAGGCGCACGACATCCCGATCGAGGAGAACGAGGTGCTGGCGGGCGCGCTCTCCAATATCGAACTCGGCGATGAAATTCCGGAAGAGCTCTACAGGGCCGTGGCCGAAGTTCTGGTGTTCGTGCTGCGGATGTCCGGTCGCGGCCGTTAGGCGGCCTTGATGTGGTCGCCGGTCGTCGCATCGGTGGCGGCTGCAGGTTTGCCGATCCGTCCGAGATGGGTGAACTGGAAGCCGGCTTCATATTTCAGGCCGTAGCCGAGCATGCGGTCGAAGCCGATATGAGCGAGCCAGATGATGGCGAGCGAACCGGGCAGCGGCTCGGCCGTCAGCAGGCCGAACAGCACCAGCAACAACGGCCCGATCGTGGCGTGCGTCGCGTTGTAGACGCCGGCGCCAATCCGTGGCCCCGCGAGATAGGCGACGAAGGCAATGTCCGGCACGAAGAATATCAGCGCGTATTGCAGCCAGGACGCGCCGGATATCCAGTAAAACACCGTCATGCCGACGAACAGGGCGACGCCCTCCCAGCGCAGCAGATCGCGCACGCCACCCGTCGCCGCGCCGCGCCGGCGCAAAGCTCGGCGGCGGCGAGAAGCGAGTCGAGGCGCAGCACGCAAAGGGCAAGCTGACGGCCCGCGAGCGGATCGAATTGCTGCTGGACAAGGGATCCTTCGAGGAGTTCGACATGTTCGTCGAACACCGCTCCATCGAATTCGGCATGGAGAAGTCGAAGATTCCCGGCGACGGTGTCGTCACCGGCTGGGGTACCGTCAATGGCCGCAAGACCTTCGTGTTTGCCAAGGATTTTACGGTATTCGGCGGTTCGCTGTCCGAGACCCATGCGCTGAAGATCACCAAGATCCAGGACATGGCGATGAAGGCGCGGGCGCCGATCATCGGCCTTTACGACGCCGGTGGCGCGCGCATCCAGGAAGGCGTCGCCGCACTGGCCGGCTATTCCTACGTGTTCCGCCGCAACGTGCAGGCCTCGGGCGTGATCCCGCAGATCTCCGTCATCATGGGCCCGTGCGCCGGCGGCGACGTCTATTCGCCGGCGATGACCGACTTCATCTTCATGGTGAAGAACACCAGCTACATGTTCGTCACCGGCCCGGACGTGGTGAAGTGTTCGTCACCGGCCCGGACGTGGTGAAGACCGTGACCAACGAAGTCGTCACCGCCGAAGAACTCGGCGGTGCCAGCGTGCATGCGACGAAATCGTCGATCGCCGACGGCGCGTTCGAGAACGATGTCGAGACGCTGCTGCAGATGCGCCGGCTGATCGATTTCCTGCCGTCGAACAACACCGCGGGCGTGCCGGAATGGCCGAGCTTCGACGACATCGAGCGCCAGGACCTCTCGCTCGACACGCTGATCCCCAGCAATCCGAACCAGCCCTATGATATCAAAGAGCTGATCCTCAAGATCGTGGACGAGGGCGACTTCTTCGAACTCGCGGATACGTTCGCCAAGAACATCGTCACCGGCTTCGGCCGCATCGCCGGCAAGACCGTGGGCTTCGTCGCCAACCAGCCGATGGTGCTGGCCGGCGTGCTCGACTCGGACGCCTCGCGCAAAGCCGCACGCTTCGTGCGGTTCTGCGACGCCTTCAACATTCCTATCGTGACCTTCGTCGATGTCCCCGGATTCCTGCCGGGCACCGCGCAGGAATATGGCGGCCTCATCAAGCACGGCGCCAAACTGCTGTTCGCCTACAGCCAGTGCACCGTGCCGCTGGTCACCATCATCACCCGCAAGGCCTATGGCGGCGCGTTCGACGTGATGGCGTCGAAGGAGATCGGCGCCGACCTCAACTATGCGTGGCCGACCGCGCAGATCGCCGTGATGGGCGCCAAGGGCGCGGTGGAAATCATCTTCCGGCAGGACATTGGCGATGCCGACAAGATCGCCGCACGCACCAAGGAATACGAAGACCGTTTCCTATCACCCTTCGTCGCCGCCGAGCGCGGCTATATCGACGACGTCATCATGCCGCACTCCACCCGCAAACGCATCGCGCGTGCGCTGGCGATGCTGAAAGACAAACACGTCGAAGTGCCGATGAAGAAGCACGACAACATGCCGTTGTGAGGGGGGCGGGCGGACCAACAATCTCGCAGGTGGCATCACCGAGGTTGACGCGGTGACCTAACTTCGGCGACGAGCGCCATCTCAAAGATGGTTACGCAGGCCTTCGCCGCGCCGAAGGGGTTAGGCCCCGCAGGCGGTTCAAGCCCGCGTATGAAAGGGGAGAGTCGTCGCGACACCATGACGTCGCCCACAGTTGGCAGGGCAAGCCCGTATCCATGCTACACTAGAGCGTCCTCGAACGCTTTGATTCCATGCCCCATACCGAAGCCCTTCTGTTTCCCCTCGCCATGATCGCGCTGGTTGCCGAAGCCATGACGGCGGCGCTCGCTGCCGGCCGGCGCAAGATGGACTGGCTCGGCGTCGCCATGCTCGGCTGCATCACCGCGCTGGGGGGCGGCTCGGTGCGTGACATGCTGCTCGGCCATTATCCGCTGTGGTGGGTGACGAGTCCCTATCTGCTGTTGCTGACCGGCGGCGCAGCGCTCGCCACCATCGGCCTGGCGCAATTCGTCCACCGCTTTCACGCCATCTTCCTCGTCCTCGACGCCATCGGGCTCGTGGTCTTCACCATCATGGGCTGCAATGTCGCCATGGCCATGGGGCAACCGCTGCTGATCGTAGTGGTGGCGGGCATGATCACCGGCTGTGTCGGCGGCGTAATCCGCGACGTGCTGTGCAACGACGTGCCGCTGCTGTTTCGCGCCGAGCTCTATGCCAGCGTCTCGATCGTCACGGGGCTGCTCTATATCGGCGGCATCAAATTCGGGCTCAGCCCCGATGTGGTGATCGCCGCAGCCGTGCTGTTCGGATTCGCCTTTCGTCTGCTCGCGATCCGGCTGAAATGGGAAATGCCGAAATTCGTGTTTGCGCGCGACGAACACTAACTAGCGGAGCAGCAATCGAAGCGATCACAAAAAACCCCGCCGGTGAGGCGGGGTTTCGTTGAGGTTGCGCGCGCCGGATGCGATCACCAGCGGCGGATGCAGCGGCCATAGGGATTGCGGAACATGCCGGGCGGACAGAAGCGGCGCGGAGGGCCCATCCGCATCGGACGGCAGACTGCGCAACCTGAATGACGGCCGCGGTGTCGGCGGTGCTGAGCGGCGCCATCTGCATCGCTGCGCTGGCGGCCGAAATGCTGCCCATGGTGGCGGCAACCAGCGCCGCTGCAAACATCTTCTTCATGAACTATCTCCTTGGTGGTGCCGCGATGCGGCGCAGAGAACGATCACATCCCGTCCCCCGCGACATAACGTCATCAAGACGAAAATGTTGCGGCAGATGGAGCTCACGCTGTCAAATAAAGCGGCTGCAGCTGAATGGCCGATGAATGCGGAGCGAGGTCCATCGCAGTGCGCGGAGATCACCGGGGCTCGGCGAGAAAGCCCAGCATCAACGCATCGAACCTGGACGGCGCTTCCAGAAAAACCAGATGCCCGGTATTCGGTATCACTTCCGCTTTGGCATTCGGCATCTGTGACGCCAATGCGCGCGCCAGATCGGCGTTGTGGCCCATCTTCGCTCGCAGCGCTTCCGGCGCGTTTGGCTTGCCCGGCGCATTGTGATCGTCCTCACCCATCACGAACAAGGTCGGTTGGCCGATCAGCGGGATTTCGTGCGCCACTGGCTCGCGATAGATCATTTGCGCCGAGCTGACGAAGGCACGCAGCCAGCGCTGATAATCGGCGGCGCCCTTGATGTTGAAACGCGCGTCGATGAAGGGCGTCACCTGCTCGGGCGGCAGCTTCAACGCGTAATTGGTTTCGAGCTGCTTGCGATAGCCGTCGGCGGTCAGTCTGTCTTCGGCCTCGATGATGCGCTCGGTCGGCGTCGGCACGTAGAGGCGATAGTCTTCGAGACCGATCGGCGCGGCCAGCAGCAGGCGTTCGACGCGATCTGGATAAGCGCGCGCGATCCGAACGCCCAGCATGCCGCCCAGCGAATGCGCGACGACGTCGAATTTTGTGATGCCGAGATGGTCCATCAGCGCGATGGTGTTGCGGGCGAGGGTATCGAAATGCAGATCACCCGACGGCTTCGACGATTTGCCGAAGCCGATCTGATCCGGGATCACGACGCGATAGCCGGCATCCGTGAGCGTACGGATTACCGGCGCCCAGTAGCTCGATGGAAAGTTGCGCCCGTGCAGCAACACCACGATACGCCCGTTGGGCTTCTGCGACGGCACGTCCATATAGGCCATGCGCAACTGCTCGCCTTCATGGGGCAGCGGCAACATCTGCACGGGATAGGGATAGGTGAAGCCTTCGAGCCCGATGCCATAGCGCTCGCGTTCAGCCGCCCATGTCGCACCGTAAGGTGCCAGCGACAGCACGGCAATCGAGGCGAGCAGCATGAGGCGGTTCATGGATCAGTCCTGAATGGGTGACGGCGGGCAGGTGTCGGCGATGCGTGCGCGAAGTGCAAATCACATCGGGATCACGATTGCGATGTCGCCTGACGGGTGATTGCAAGCGTAAGTAGAACGACAGCGGACGTTGTTCACGCCCGCCATCGTGCGGCCAGCCGGGGTTAGCGCGCTGTGCCAGTCTTGGAACTGTCGATCTCGGTTCCTGTCGGGTTCGATTGCGGCCCCTGCGAGCGGATCGGCGCGGAGCCGGTCGTCACATCCGAGTTCTGTTTCGTCGGCGTCACGTCACGCACGCCTGGCGCAACCGGCGGCTTCGTATTGTTGTCCGCAATATTGTTGGTCGGCGTCGGTGCCTTTTGCGCGCCGTCCTTCGTCGCCGAAGTCGATTGCGCCGTGCTCGCCGCGCCGTTCTGATCGGTTGGGCTACTGTTCAAGCCGTAGAAAACGACACCCAGCAGAACCAGCGCGACTGCACCATAGGCGAGCAAGCGTCCGCCTGAAGCGCGCCCCTGCTGCATGGTGGGATCGGCCTGCAGGTCGCCATGGAGACGAGCTGCGTCGTCGCCGTGTGGATGGCGAGGGGCGGTATTGCGTGGATCGTTGGGCTGATGATTGTTTGCCATTTCAATTCCTCCTATTGGGAAAACAACCGGCCCAATCCATGCATGTTCCCGCCATCGCCGTCATCGAGCGCAATCGTGGACATCGCGGCATGCGCCTCGGATACATCAGTTGTTAAGGCCGCACTGCGACTCTCGCGGAACCTTTGATTCGCAGCAGTGGCGCCCAACATGTTCGACACCATCATTCTTCTCACGGGCCCCGCCGAACATTCCGTCTTCACGACGTTGCTGCGCGGACACCATCCGTCGCTCCATGTGGTGCCGGTTTTCACGGCCGCGGATCTTGCTGCCATCGAAACCGACTGGCTCTCTCGTGCGCGCCTGATCTCGTTCGTCGCCGACGTCAACGTGCCAGGCGCGGTCATCGAGCAGCTCGGCTACGGCGCCTACAATTTCCATGCGGGGCCGCCGAGCTATCCGGGGCGCGCCGCCGCCCAGCTTGCGCTGCGTGATCGCGCACTGGAATTCGGTGGCACGATGCACCGCGTGATTGATGGCGGCCGTGTCGGACCGATCATCGATGTCGATCTGTTAGCCACACCATCCGGCATCGACGTCGGCGGTTTGGAGGAGATGGCCTATACGCATCTCATGCAGATGTTCTGGCGGATGTCGCGCCAGCTGGCGACGCAGTCGGAGCCTCTGATCGCGCGCGCCTTGCGCTGGGGCGGCCGTCGTCCCACGCATGCTGCGGAACTGCGCGCCACCATCTGCCCATTGCCGGTTTCGCACGGAATGAAGCAGATGATCGATCCATCCGGCGACGATTTCAGTATCGCGCCATCGTTGCCTGGGCACAGACCTGCCGCGCACGTCTCGACACCTGCAAGGGACGTTTCAGCCCAGGCCAGTGTCGAGGCCTGATCGTCGCCTCTGGCTTGCGTTGCCCCTGATCGCGGCAGGAGGGAACCGCGCTTCCCATTGAAAAATACTTGAAGGAACCCGTCGCTGTTCCGTGCGTTTGGACATTTCACCGCGTCAGGTGATTTCTCAGGGACAGTGACGGATGAGTGTTGACAATGACCGGGTCGCAACCGGCATCGCGGGCCTGGATGCCATTCTCGGCGGGGGAGTCTTCGAAGGCGGCATCTACATCATCCAGGGCGCACCCGGCGCAGGCAAGACCATCCTCGGCAATCAGATCTGCTTCGCCCAGGCGGCGCAAGGCCGCAATGCGCTCTACATCACGCTGCTCGCGGAGAGCCATGCCCGCATGATCGGGCATATGCGACGCCTGAAATTCTTCGATGAGAACGTGATCCCGGACCGGATGTCCTATGTCGGCGCGTTCAAGACGCTGGAGGACGACGGCTTGCGCGGATTGCTCGACGTGGTCCGCCGCGAAGTGCGTACCCGCAAAGCCAATATCCTCGTGCTGGACGGGCTCATTACCGTGCACGAAAAGGCGCGAACCGAGCTGGAACTGAAGAAGTTCATTCACGAATTGCAAACCCAGGCGGGTTTCAGCAATTGCACGATGTTCCTGCTCACCAGTGCCTTCGATGCCGATGCGCATCCGCCGGAGCACACGATGGTGGACGGGCTGATCGAGCTGCAGGCGTCGCTGCATGGCCGCCGCTCGGAGCGTTCGATCCAGATCCACAAACTGCGCGGCGGCTGGTTCATGGGCGGCAAGCACGCCTATCGCATCACCGATACCGGCCACGCCATCTTCCCGCGTACCGAGGCGCTGCTGGAAACCCCGAGCATCTGGGACAGTGCCGACGGACCGATGGTGCCGACAGGCATTCCCGGCCTCGATAAAATGTTCGGCGGCGGCATCGATACGCATTCTGTAACGGTCGTGCTGGGGCCGTCGGGTTCAGGCAAGACCACGACGAGCCTTCAGTTCCTGACGGGGGGCCCGGCAGGAGAACCCGCGCTGTTTTTCGGCTTCCATGAAAACCCGATGGCGCTGCGGGTCAAGGCGAAGAGCCTCAAGCTGCCATTGACGGACAATATCGACCTGATGTGGCGCCCGCAGACCGAAGCGGTGCTCGATGAGGTCGCGACGGATCTGCTCGGCACCATCCGTCGGAATGGTGTGCGTCGCCTGGTGATCGACGGCATCGAATACGACACTGGCAACAGCAGAGACCGATCATGCGGGTATGACACCGGGGCAGCCGCTCAAAGGTATCAACCAAACTGGTCTTTCCGCCGTCGCCGAAAATATCATCGCGCTGCAGCTTGCAGCACTTCGTTCGGAAAATCATCGATTGATGACGATCCTCAAATCTCGCGACCGCCGAACGGACATGAGGATGCGTCGTTTTGAAATTCACGAGGGCGGCATCGTGCTCGATGATAACCACGAGAGGGCTGAACGCATCCTTCGTGACATTTCCAGTCAAGGGCTGCCTCCGGGGCCGGTGGCGGACCTTAAATTGACTGGAGAATAGCGGTGCGAACTGTCCTGATTGTCGAGGACGAATGGGCGATCGCCGACTGGCTCGAAGTCCTGTTGAGCGAGAGCGCTTTCAATGTGCTAGTTGCCGGCAACGGCCGCGAGGCGCTCGATATCCTGCATCGCGAGACGCCCGATCTGGTGCTGACCGATTTCATGATGCCGTTCGTGGATGGTGCGGGATTGATCGCTGCCATGCGCGACGACGCGCGGCTGCGGCAGATTCCGGTGGTCGTGATGACGTCGCTGCTGGAGCAGGTGGTACGCGATCGCGCGGGTCTGTTCACGGCCTATCTACGCAAGCCGTTCCGCGAGGCCGAATTGATGAAGATCGTCGGCGATATATTTCCGAGTTAGTCGCGCGGAACGTCGCCGGCTCGGCGGGCACTTGCGATCCCATCGCGTGCGAAGACGTCAGCGACCGCCCGTCGACGGGGGCGACGCCATGTTGCGCTGCACAGCGCGGGTTATCTCCGTTCGCCATCGGCCTCCTGCACGACATAACGTGGCGAGGTTGTCTCCCCTGACATCATGAAGTTGCGTTTTTGGATGGCTGTCGCGCGGGCAGAACATTTGTGATGCGCGTGCTTTGCAGTTCAACATAGACTGCTTCTAAGGGAGTCGAATGACCCCACATAACGATGCGTAAGCATGTCCGCCGGAACGACACGGGCGGCAGATGAGGGCGGAATGGGAATCAATCAAGGCCCGATCAGTCTCGATCAGAAATACACCCAAGGTTCCGGTCATATCTTTCTCACCGGCATTCAGGCGCTGGTCAGGCTGCCGATGGCGCAGGTCCGGCGGGATCGCGCGGCCGGCCTCAACACCTCGGCCTTCGTGACGGGCTATCGCGGCTCGCCGCTGGGTGGCTACGATCAGCAACTCATGGCGGCCCGCCAACATCTCGATCAGTACGGCATCAAGTTCCAGCCTGGCGTCAACGAGGATCTCGCCGCCACGGCGATCTGGGGCACCCAGCAACTCAACCTGTCGCCCGGCGCCAACTATGACGGTGTCACCGGCATCTGGTACGGCAAGGGGCCGGGCGTCGATCGTT
>JAPLPC010000348.1 GCA_026400425.1 Hyphomicrobiales bacterium
CCATATCGTTCAGTGGCCCGGCGTGATTCCACGCCGCGCGCGGTTGAACAAGCGGCCGGCCAAGTAAGCGTTTGTTGCGGATAACGCGCGCGTGATGATCTTTCCGCGCGGTGCACCCATGCAGGCGCGCGGCTTATGAAGCTTTGGGAAACAGGATAGATCAAACCACATCCCGCGTCTCTCAAGGTCAGGCCGGTTGAGGCTGGACCATTTCCCGAAACGATCTTCCAAGCGCATGACCGAGACACATCGACAGCGCGGCGATGCCGATGGAACGCAGGCGCTGGATCATCCGGACGACATTTCCAATTGCGCGACCGAAGTAATCGACCTGACGGAAGCGCCGCCGATCGTCCCGGCACCGCCGCTGACCAAAAGCGAAGTGCGGACTATCCTGCTGAGCCTGATGCTCACGATGTTCCTGACCGCGCTCGATCAGACCATCGTGGCCACCGCGCTGCCGACCATCGGCCGCCAGTTTCAGGACGTCAGCAATCTCTCCTGGGTCATTACCGCGTATCTGTTGTCATCGACAGCGGTGGCGCCGGTTTACGGCACGCTGAGCGATATCTACGGACGCCGCGGGATGATCGTGCTTTCAATGCTGCTGTTTCTGGTCGGCTCGGTGCTCTGCGCAATCGCGCCGAATATCCTGACGCTGATTCTAGCGCGCGCGCTTCAGGGCATCGGCGGCGGCGGCATCCTGCCGCTGGTGCAGATCGTGATTTCCGACGTGGTGACGCCGCGTGAGCGCGGGCAATATCAGGCTTACTTCTCGTCGGTGTGGGTCGCGGCTGGCATCGGCGGTCCCGTGCGCGGCGGATTGTTCGCCGAACATCTGCACTGGTCGGTGATCTTCTGGATCAATCTTCCGCTCGGCGCGCTGTCGCTCGCGCTGCTGCTGCCGAAGATGAAAAAGATTCCGGTCTTCCATCGCAAGCGTAAGGTCGATTGGCTGGGCGGCGTTCTGCTGATGGCATCTGCCGTGATCGTGATGCTGGTGCTGACATGGGGCGGCAACCGGTTTGCATGGGCGTCGCCGGCGATCCTTGCGATGATCGGATCCGCTGTATTTCTCGGGACCGCCTTCGTCTGGCACGCACGCCGCGCGCCGGAGCCGTTCCTGCCGATTCCGCTGTTGTCCGGATCGGTGGTGCCGTTTGCGATGGCGGCAGGCGGCTGCGCGATCGGCACGATGATCGGCCTCACGGTGCATATGCCGCTCTACTATGAAGTCGTGTACGGCCTCTCGGCGAGCGAAGCGGGGATCGCGCTGATTCCGCTGGTTGCGGTCTCTGTGCTCGGAGCTTGGGCCGCGGGCCGTGCGATGATGTACACCAAGCACTACAAGCGCGCGGCTATCGGCGGCGTATCGCTGGCCGCCTGCGCGGCGCTCGCGCTCGCATTGGCGACACCGCTGCCGCTGTGGCAACTGCTTGCCGCGCTGTCGTTGATGGCGGTCGGTCTCGGCACGGTGTTTCCCGTCAGTGTGGTGTCGATCCAAAACGCCGTGCCACG
>JAPLPC010000196.1 GCA_026400425.1 Hyphomicrobiales bacterium
GGGCGACTATGTCCTCATCCATCTCGACAATTGCGTCGAGCAGTTGCTGTCTTGGTTCGCATGCGTCGAACTCGGCGCCGTCGCGGTCACCACCAATACGCGCTCATCCGCCAGCGAGATCGGCTATTTCGCCGATCACTGCGGCGCCGTCGCCGCGATCACGCAACCCTCGCTGGCCGAACTCGTCGCCGCCAATTGCCGGGGGCTGCGCTGGATCGCCGTCACCGCGCACAATGCCGGCGTGCCCGCTGATGTCCCCGGCAAAGCGGAACGCTTCGATTCCCTCTTTGCCGACAGCGCCGATCGCCCGCGGCGACCGATCGATCCGTGGGCCCATTGCAGCGTGCAATACACATCGGGCACGACATCGCGGCCCAAAGCAGTGCTATGGACCCATGCCAATGCGTTGTGGGGCGGCAAGGTCAATGCATCGCATCAGGATCTGCACGCCGCCGATACGCATCTCACTTATCTGCCGCTGTTCCATACCAATGCGCTGGCCTATTCGATGCTGGCGACCCTGTGGGTCGGCGGCAGCATCATCATCCAGCCGCGCTTCTCGGCGCGTCGGTTCTGGCCGACCGCACTCGATCATCGTGCCACCTGGACCTCCACCATTCCATTCTGCATGAAGGCGCTGCTCGAGCACGAGGTGCCGAAGCAGCATCATTTCCGGATGTGGGGTGCCTCGTTCTGCGATCCGCCGGCCTTCGCCAAATTCGGCGTCAAGATCATCGGCTGGTGGGGCATGACCGAGACCATCACCCACGGCATCATCGGCGAGGTCGATCAACCCAACACGCCGATGGCGATCGGTCGCACCGCCGCCGAATACGGCATTCGCATCAGCCGCGACGACGGATCGCCGGTCGAGGTCGGCGAGACCGGCAATCTCAGCATTCTCGGTGTGCCCGGCCTGTCGCTGTTCAAGGAGTATCTGCACAACGAAGCCGCCACCCGCGACAGCTTCGATCCAAACGGTTACTTCCTCACCGGCGATCGCGTCACGCTGCTCGAGCGCGGCTACATCAAATTCGGCGATCGCGCCAAAGACATGCTCAAGGTCGGCGGCGAGAATGTCGCGGCGTCGGAGATCGAGCAGGTGATCATCACCGTGCCGGGCGTGCGCGAGGCCGCGGTGGTCGCCAAGAAGCACGCGATGCTGGATGAAGTGCCGGTGGTGTTCATCATCCCGCATGCGGGCGTCGCAAATTGCCCGCCGACCCTGCATGACGATGTGATGGCGGCCTGCAAGAGCGGCCTTGCCGATTTCAAGGTGCCGCGCGAGATCCACTTTGTCGATGACATGCCACGTTCGACGCTGGAGAAGGTCGCGAAGGCGGAGTTGCGGAAATTGCTGGTGTGAGGACGTCGTCTCTTCCCCCTCTCCCGCTCTTGCGGGGGAGGGCCCGGGGTGGGGGCGCCCCAAGCTCCGGCGCCACGTGCGATTGCCCCCACCCGGCGCTACGCGCCACCCTTCCCCCGCAAGCGGGAGAGGGAAAAACAATGGACGTCAATCGATCGTTCAAATCCCCAGCGCCACCGGGCGGAATGCCTGCAGCAGTTGCTGGTCGAGCTTGTCGCCCATCTGCTCCATCATCTCGAACGCTTTGGCATGGGTGAAGGGCAAGCGATAGGCACGTCGCTCGACCAGCGCCGCGTGAATATCGACGATGGTCATCAGCCGCACGATGTCGCTGAGCTGGTTGCCGGACAGCCCGTCGGGATAGCCCGAGCCATCGAGAAATTCGTGGTGATGCAGCACCACATCGAGCATTTCACGCGGGAACGAGCCCTGCGCCACCAGCGCCTCGAAGCCGAGCCGCGGATGCTTGCGCACTTCCAGCGTCTCTTCTTCCGTGAGCTTGCCGGGCTTGTCGAGTATGGCGACCGGGATGAACGCCTTGCCGACGTCGTGCACCAGCGCTGCACGCGTCAACCGACGCTGGTCTTCGTCGCGCATGTTGAGATGCTGCGCAAAGGCGACCGCGAAACCGGTGACGAACAGACAGTGTCGATAGCTGTGATTGTGATGGCGCCCCACCGCGGTCAGCCAGTCGCGCAACGACGATCGCTTGATCGCCTTGATGATCAGATCTTCCGCCTGCATGACATCGTTGAACGATAGCGGCACGCCTGCCGGCAGTTTTTCGAACAGTTTGACGATCACCGCATGCGCCGCCTCGACGCCGCGATTGAGCGCCTTGCCGCGCGCCGCCACGTCCTCGTCATGGGGATCCGGGAACGCCGCGCGGATCCGCTGCAGCACACCGCGGCGATCAAACGGCCGCGATATCGTATCGGTGGCGCCGAGCGCCCAGGCTTGCATGGCGCCGTGATGCAGCGAGTCCGCCAGCACGAACAAGCGCGGCATCGATTCATAATTCTTGTGGCGCAACCGGTTGCGCACGCGCTGCACGGTCTCGGCCGAGCGCAGATTGATGTCGATCACAACGCCCGACAGATCGCGCGCCGGGGCTTCCGGAAGCGATGCCGTGGGAACGATCTCGACATCGCCGACGGCGAGCAGAATATCGGCGAGTTCGCGCGACTGGTCACTGCTGTCCGAAGCCAACAGCAGACGCCGGCGGGGCGATGAATGGGTTGCGACGCTCATTGATCCTCACGCTTGCAGCCCGCTGCTGCAATCGGGACAGGAATACCTTACAACAGGGTTCCCGAAGCTTAAGGCGTAGCGTTAACATGGCGTGACCAACGCGGTTCGCAGCGCTATCGGTAGCGATCCGTCACCACGATGAATAAAATGCGATGCAACGCCTTGCCTGACACCTGGATTCGCAGCGAGACTGATCCCATGACCTATTGCATTCCGTCTGGCATCCCGCTCGCCGCGATCGTCGTCGCTGCGCTGATGGCGCCGACCGCGCCTGCCGCCGCCCAGCCGCTGATCGCTGCTGACGTCCCTTTCACGGCGACGCTCTCCAACACCACACCTCTCGCTTTCGGCATGGGCGTGGCAGCTGCGGCCCGCGCCCTCGACACGCCGCTGACTTATCTGCGCGGCCGGCCCGGCGACGAGATCTATCTCGCTTATCGCAACATCGGCGGCAGTGGCTTCTTTGCCCGCAAGGATCGCCTGTTCCTGCAATTCCGTCACGGGCGGCTGACCGGATGGAAGGGCGACTGGGGAACCAACTGGATGTGGGAGTGACGCCGATCTTCCCCTCCCCCGCACAGTGCGGGAGAAGAGGAAGAAGGAAGCTCACGCCAACGCCACCCATCCGCGAAACGTCAACGCCGCATAGAACAATGCGACATCGTTGAAACCGGCCTCCTGTAATAACGCCTGATCTTCCTCCGGCGATAATGCCGGCAGATGCTCGAACAGCGCAGCCGGCATGGCCGCGGCTTTCTCCGCATCGACCCCGTTCAAGACAGCGAAATCCGCAAAGCGCGACAGCCAGCGACGTCCGTTCTCGCTTTTTGAATAGCTGTGGTGCGCCACCACGAATGGCGCGCCCGGCTTCAGCCGTCGCCGCACCTCACGTAATGTCCGCAACCGTTCGTCGCGGGGCAGGAAATGCAACGTCAGCAGACATGCCGCACCGTCGAATGGTCCCAGTGGCGCAGCATCGATCGTGCCTTCGATCAATGTTGCCCGCGATTGCAGCGGTCCCAGAGTCAAGCGCGCCAGATCGAGCATGGCGGCCGACGGATCGACACCGAGCAACCGCCAATCCTTCTGCGCCTCGGCGAACAGTTTCAGCTCCAGCCCACCGCCGGCACCGAGCACCAGAATATCCGCCGCGCCCGGTGCGTGCTCCGCCAGCAGCAGCATCGCCATCCGCTGCAGATCACTGAAGCCCGGCACCTGACGCTGCGCACGCTCGGCATAGGCTGCCACCGCGACCGGATCGTTGAATATCTGTGTCGGGTTCATTGGCTCAGCCGAACACCAGGGCTCGATGCGCCGACGTTCCTGCCGTGACACCATCGGCCACGGCCCAGCTCACGCTATGCGGCGCCCGCGCAATGTCGCCAGTGGCATAGACGCCGGGCACCGTCGTCATCTTGTCTGCGTCGGTCTTAATCATCGGCCCCATCGGGCCCTGCTCGATCGTCACGCCGAGCCGCTCGGCCAGCGGCGACGACAGGGACGACTGCGGCGCGATATAGAGGGCATCCACCGCGCTGCGCCGACCATCCTCCAGCACGATGGACGACAGCGCGACGCGTTCGCCCTCCAGCCCGACGACCTTTGCAGCCTCCACCCGTATGCCGCGGCGCGCCAAGGTATCCGCGCTTTCGGCATCCAGCTCATGGCCGTTCAGATAAAGCGTCACCGGCCCCCATTCGGCGACGATCAACGCCTGATGCACCGACATCGGCATGCGATAGAGCACGCCGAGCTGGCGATCGCTGAATTCGATGCCGTGGCAATACGGGCAATGCAGCACCGTCTTGCCCCACCGTTCCTGAACACCGGGTATCGCCGGCAGCGTATCGCGCAGGCCGAAAGCGAGGATCAGTTTGCGCGTCGCCAACGCTTCACCGTGGGCAAGAGAGACCTCGAAGCCATCACCATCGATGCGCGCATCGCTGGCTTCGCCCTCGATCATCCGCACCGTGGGATAGGCCGCAACCTGCTGCCTTGCCGTCGCGAGGATCTGCTGCGGATCGCTACCGTCATGACCGAGAAAGCCATGCGACGCGTCTGTGAAGCGATTGCGCGGCTGGCGCGTATCGATGACGACCACGTTGCGGCGGGCACGCGCAAGATAGGTCGCAGCTGCAAGGCCGGCGAAGCCGCCGCCCACGATGATGGCGTCAGTCGTCATGTGCTTTCTCCAGTTTGAACTTGTCCCGCTGGCCCTTGAATCGCGCATTGAAATCCGCACTCAGCATCGCCAGCGTGACCTCGCCGAAACGGCGCAGCAACAGCTCTTCGGCCTCATCGAAGGCCTTGCCGAGCGCCGCATTGACGGCCTGTTCCACCAGGCAACCGGGCATCTCGGTGCGGTTGCCCATGGCCAGGATGTCGGGCTCTCCGAGCGCTTCATAGATGTCGCGCAGCGTCACCTCGTTGAAGTCGCAGGCGATCCGCCAGCCGCCGCCATGGCCCTTTTCGGAACTCACCAGGCCCTGCTCGCGCAGCCCCGCCATGATCCGGCGGACGACGACGGGATTGGTGCACATGGCGCGCGCCAATGTTTCAGATGTTTTCGGTGTGTCGTCCTCGGCCATGTGCAGCAGCACATGCAGAACGCCGGACAGGCGGCTATCTCGTCTCATGTAACTTCATATGGTACGTGAAACTGGCACTGTCAAGGTTCGGTCCGGGTCCTGCATCGGCGCATCGCTCCCTCCCCGAATCTTGAGTGGACCTGCGCCACCTCACGCTTCAAACACGCCACATCGCCTCAACAACGAATGGACCAGCCCGTGGGACAAGACATTACGCTGACCGCATCGGACGGCTTCAAGCTCGGTGCCTATCGCACCCAGCCGGAAGGCGCGCCCAAGGGGGCCGTGGTCGTGATCCAGGAAATCTTCGGCGTGAACGATCATATCCGCACGGTCTGCGACCGCTTTGCGGTGCAGGGTTATGTCGCCATCGCGCCTTCGATCTTCGATCGCGTCGAGCCGAATTTCCAATCCGGNNNATTTCCAATCCGGCTATTCCCCCGAGGAAGTCGCCATCGCGCGCAAATTTGTGGCCAATCCGGATTGGCCGGCATTTCTGCGCGACACCCAGGCGGCCATCAATGCGGTCAAGGACGTCGGCCCGGTCGGCATCATCGGCTTCTGCCTCGGCGGCAGCGTGGCCTATGCCGCTGCCACCAAGCTCGACGGCCTCAGCGCCGCCATCGGCTATTACGGCGGCGCCGTGGTGCGCTTCGCCGACGACAAGCCGCAAGTGCCGACCCAGCTGCATTTCGGCGAGAAGGATCACGGCATCCCGCTCAGCGATGTCGAGACCATCAAGGCCAAGCGGCCGGAGGTCGAGGTGTTCGTCTATGACGGCGCCGAACACGGCTTCAATTGCGATCAGCGCGCCAGCTACAACAAGGCCAGTGCGGATCAGGCCCGCGAGCGCAGCCTTGGGTTTTTGGCGAAGCATCTCGTGAGGTAAGGCCGGCGGCGTTCGACATCCCTCCCCCGCCTAGCGAAGCCTCGCTTCGCCGGGCGGGAAAGGGAGAAGGAAGAGCCTACTCGCCCTTCACGCCGGCGGTCTTGGCCACCGTGGCCCAGCGGTCGAAATCGCGCTTCAGTGTTTTTTCGAACGACTCGGCGCTATCGCCCACCGGCACAAGATTCACCGCCTGCAATCCTGCGGTGCCTTCCGGGGAATTGATGATGCGGGCCAACTCCGCCGACAGCTTGTCGACGATCGGCTTCGGCGTGCCCGCCGGCACGAACACGCCGAGCCAGCCTTCGGCCTCGAAGCCGGGAAAGCCGAGCTCGGCCATGGTCTGCACATTCGGCAGCTTCGGTTTGCGCTTATCGCCGCCGACGGCGAGCGGGCGGATCTTGCCGGCTTCGAGCTGCGGGCCTGCAGTGGTGTAATCGAGGAAGGCCCCGGTCACCTGATTGCCGAGCAGATCATTGAGCAATGGCGCCGCGCCGCGATAGGGCACATGCGTCCAGTCGATGCCGGCGTTCTTCTTCAGCAGTTCGCCGTAGAGATGCGAGGTCGTCGCATTGCCGAACGAGCCATACTGGAATTTGCCGGTCTTGCCGAGTTCGATCAGCTCCTTCACCGATTTCATCGGCTGGGCATCGGGCACCACCAGCACGATCGGCGAGATCGCGATCTGCGTCACCGGCGCAAGGTCCTTGAAGACGTCATAGGGCAGTTTCGACATCAGGCTCGGCGCCTGGATAATCTGCGTGATCGCGATCAGCACGGTGTAACCGTCCGGCGCAGCCTTGGCGACGAAGTCGTTGCCGATGACGCCGCCGGCGCCCGGCTTGTTCTCGACAGTGACGGTCTGCTTCCACGACTCCTGCAGCTTCTGCGCAAGCAGACGCGCGGCAACGTCGGTGGCGCCACCGGGCGCATAGGGGACGACGAAATTGATGCGTTTGTCAGGATAGGACTTTGCAGCATCCTGTGCTGTGGCCGGCACCGCCATGGCGGCACCGAGCGCGGCAAGCGCCGTCAAAGCCATCGCGCGCCTGGTCATTGTCGAAGCGATTGTCATCCTGTGTCCCAACCCTCAATGTTCTTCGGCGCGACGGATTGCGCGCATGCGAGTGGTCTCGCTGATATCCTCATACAGCACAGACCATGCATCGGAAGGTACAATTCGCGCACTCGCGGGGCTGCGCGAAATCACCGCAGCATCCCGACCCAACATGACGTGCGCCATTCCATCGCATAAAAAATCGCCTGCAGAATGCCCCCTGCAGGCGATTCTTGCGTGACCGTCCATCGATCAGACAACCGCCGAAAACGTGATGCCTGAAGCGATAGCGACGATCAGAACCAGCGTTCGCCGACCATCACCGTGTCACCGGGATCGATCGGGGTGCCGAGCGGCACTTCGGCGCGATAGGAGCCCTCGGGGCGGTTATGCGTCAGCATCACGCCATCGCGCTTGGCGCGCGGCGAGAAGCCGCCGGCGATGGCGACAGCGCTTTCGACCGTCATGTTCGGCACATAGGGATACTGGCCGGGTGCAGCGACTTCGCCGAGAATGAAGAACGGACGATAGGTCTCGATCTCCACCGCTACCGACGGCTCGCGGATGAAGCCATTACGAAGCCTGCCGGTGATGGCTGCTGCCAATGACGCCGGCGTCATGCCGCGCGCCGGCACGCGGCCGATCAGCGGCATGGTGATCGCACCCCCGGCATCGATCGCATAGGAATTGGTGAGGCCTTCCTGCCCGTAAACGACGACGCGCAGCTTGTCGCCGGCATCGAGCTTGTACTGAGCGTCATAGGCAGATCCGGGCACCGCGTAAGCAACCGCCGACCCGGAGCGGTTATAGGCCAGCGTGTCGAGATCGGCCGCAACGGGGACAACGGCGATAGGGCCGGGCCTGCGCATGCAGCCGGTCATGGCCAGAGCCATCATGGCGACGATCAAAGGCAGACGTGACGCGCGGGCAACTGACACTGGACGTATCCCTCATAGAGACAGTCTCGTTGTGCGCCAGTATGGTTAACATCAGGTTGCCGGTGCCACCTGAACGCAAGGAAAAGCCCGCCTCCGCTGGTGCGGAGGCGGGCTTACGAGGGCCTTTGTGCTCGCTCAGGCGGCGACGCCGACGCCGATCGGACACGCCACGCCGGTGCCGCCGAGACCGCAATAGCCGCCGGGATTCTTGGCGAGATATTGCTGGTGATAGTCCTCGGCGAAATAGAATTTGTCGATCGGCGCGATCTCCGTCGTAATCGCCCCGAAGCCCTTGGCGTCGAGCGCTTTCTGGAATGCAGCTTTCGATTCCTGCACGGCCTTCATCTGCGCATCGGAGTACGTATAGATCGCCGACCGATATTGCGTGCCGACGTCGTTGCCCTGCCGCATGCCCTGGGTCGGATCGTGATTTTCCCAGAACGTCTTCAGCAGTTGCTCATAGGAAATCTTGGTCGGATCGAACACCACCAGCACCACCTCGGTGTGGCCGGTCATCCCCGAGCAGGTCTCTTCGTAAGTCGGGTTGGGCGTGAAGCCGCCGGCATAACCGACCGCCGTCGTATAGATGCCGTCGCCGAGCTCCCAGAATTTCCGCTCCGCTCCCCAGAAACATCCGAGCGCGAATACGGCCTGCCCGAGCCCCGCGGGATAGGGCGGCTGCAGTTTTGTCCGGAACAGGAAATGGGTCGCTGCCGTCGGTATCGGATCAGCGCGGCCCGGCAGGGCATCGGCAGCGGCAACCATGGCGACGGGTTTGCGCATGAACAGCATCGGTCGTCTCCTTCGTTTCTCTGCAGCTTATATGGGTATCTTCGCGAAAAAAGGCAGAGCGTTACGTCCCGGAGATGGCGCAAAGCTGCCGTCGGGCAGATGCATCAATTGCGCGAATAGCCGATCAGGGGCCGGCGCGGGCGGCACGCCAGCATCAGCAAAATGCCGATCACGCCCATCACCGCCCAGGCCGGTTGATCGAGCAGCAATTTGGCGGCGGAGCGCAGCCACGGCGCATCGCTATCGATCATCGCCAGCACGCTGCGCTGGCTGGCCTGATTGATATCGTTCCAGAATTCGCCGAGCTTAGTCAGCCGCAGCGCCTGATCGGCGATCGAGCGCGCGCCGTCATAGACCAGAAACACGAAGCCTGCGGCCAGCAACAACAGCCCAATCAGGCGGAAAAAACCGCGGATCATTCGCATCCCCTTACAGCGCGTCCCCACGGGAATAATGGCCGGAGACAAGAAATTCAACTGTTCCAGCCACTTAACCGCGTGAAGCGGCGCATTTGCCGCGAAATGACGCGTCCGGAAGTCGTTGACGGTGGAAAACACGGCCTCTATAAGAGCGCCAAAGGCGGTGGGCGCGATCCCGCCGCCGCTGTTCTTTGAGCGGCGCGCCCTGTTTGCTTTAAGCACGCGAGTGCCTAGCCGCTCCGGGGATAGCATTTCAGGAACACCCGGAAACAGATCAACGTGGGCCGCAGCAAGGCGGCAAACGTCAATCAGCCCGGCGCCCGGACGGGTCGCTGCTGAAGGATATTTGAGAATGGCCAATACGACCTCCGCCAAGAAGGCGACCCGCAAGATCGCGCGCCGCACCATCGTCAACAAGTCGCGCCGCACCCAGATGCGTTCGCAGCTCCGCACCGTCGAGGACGCCATCAAGGCGGGCGACATCAACGCGGCGAAGGAAGCCATGAAGGCTGCCGAGCCCGCGCTCATGAAGGCGGCGCAGCGCAACATCGTTCACAAGAACCTGGCCAGCCGCAAGGTGTCGCGCCTGACGCATCAGATCGCGAAGCTCGCTCAGTAAGATCGATCGCAGGCGGCACGCCTTGTAGATTTTGAAAAGCCCGGCCTCCGCGCCGGGCTTTTGTTTGCGTGCTTTATTGCGCGCTTGCGCTTGCGCTATGTCATCTCAGAAGACGCCGGTCCAGCCGGACGCCACCGTTCAAGAGACGATGCGGCGATCGGTCGATGCTGCGCAAAGCCTATGAGACCAAGCTCCAGTGCGCTTCATGACATAACACGGGAAGAACACGACCGGAACGCCAAGCCTCGCCACGGCGTCCATCGACAGACTTTCGCTGCGTTTGCGTGATTCTCAAAACGCAAGCGTCTTGCGAGACTGATGCAGCGGCCGTGTTCAAGGCTACCCTGAGTCAACGCACAGAAAAAAACGCGTCGCGATAATCACTTATCCACATAGCGAGAGCGACCAGTTTGAATCGGCGAAAGCCGCCCCTCCTTTCGTAAACGAAATATGAATTTCTTTTTTCCGGCCTTCGAATTTGCAATGCCCCTGTCACATTGGGATTCAGTGCGCAGATTCAAAATCTTGCCGGTCGATTTGAAAAACCGACCGGCACAAGACAGCCAGCAAGTGAGAGTTCTGTGCGGCTCCGAAAAATGATTCCATTGCGAGAAGCCGGCGCTGCTGTATTTCTAAGTCATTCGCGGCGCCCGACGTTTTAGAGATCAGAGCGATTTCGGAACGAGGGCGAACCTGAAGATCAGCGACGGTCCGATGGTTTGGCGATGTTTCCAAGTCTCAGCGAGTTGCAACTCATAGCAATGTGAGAGCGGTTTCCTGTGTCGAAGTTTCTCGAGCACCCAACAGGGCGTTTTCAGAAGAAATACGAAACAGAGATCGTGCGCTGGCAAGGCAAGGACATCGTCCTGTGGAAGAGGAGCGGGCTGAAAGACGATGCGACCCTGAACGTACTGACGTTGAGCGTCGTGCACTGACTTTGGACCAGATTCTAAACTGATGCCTTGCTGCGATCATCGCGGCGAGTGGGGGAGCTATTATGCGCAGATTCACGATCACACGACATTCTTGTTTGCGATCCGCGTACGGCTCCCATGCGTCCGTTTCGACCTGCTCTCGCCAACATTCTTCCGCCCATGACAGAGCGCTCAGTACGCGCTGACCTCTCCAGGCGCTTCCTTCGACATTGCTGATCCGGATGCGGCGTCAAAGCCCGACGGCGAAGCTTTGTCCGGAAGCGGCGGCGAAAGGTCATCGCGCTTCGGCACGCGGACTCATGGGCGCTCGCGCTCGACTACCACTTTTGAATTGAGAAGCTGAAACGATGGCGAACATGGAACACGACAACTGGAATCGCGTGAAGAGCCGCCTGCGGTCGAGCGTTGGCGAGGATGTTTTCTCGAGCTGGTTCGCCCGTATGGATCTGGAGGCGGTGCAGCAGGAGTCGGTGCACCTATCCGTGCCGACGCGTTTCCTCAAGAGCTGGATCCAGGCCCATTACGCCGAGCGCGTGCTCGATGCCTGGAAGGCCGAGATGCCGGAAGTGTCGCGGGTCGATCTCACCGTGCGTTCGGCGATGCGCAACGTCGCACCAGCCAAGGAAGCTGCGCCGCAAGCCGAATTGCGCCGCCATGATCAAGCCGGGCATCGCCCCGCCACTGAACTGCGCAGCACCGCAACAGCGCCGGTTTCCGCCAGCCATGAAGCGCTCGGTGGCTCGCCGCTCGATCCGCGTCTGACCTTTGCCAGCTTCGTGCTCGGCCGCGCCAACACGCTCGCACATGCTGCCGCCCGACAGGTCGCCGAAGGCCGGCGCGGCGATCCCGTGATGTTCAACCCGCTCTACATCCATGCCGGCGTCGGCCTCGGCAAGACGCATCTGTTGCAGGCGGTGGCCTGGGCGGGAAATTCCAATCCCGAACGCAAGGTGCTGTATCTCACTGCCGAGAAGTTCATGTACGGCTGCGTGGCTGCGCTGAAGACGCAGACCGCGCTTGCCTTCAAGGAGGCTCTCCGCGGTATCGATGTGCTGGTCATCGACGATCTGCAGTTTCTGCAGGGCAAGCCCACGCAGGCCGAGTTCTGCCACACGCTGAACGCGCTGATCGATGCCGGCCGCCAGGTGGTGATCGCCGCCGATCGACCGCCTTCGGATCTCGAAAGCCTCGATGAGCGCGTGCGCTCGCGCCTCGCAGGCGGCCTGGTGGTGGAAATGGGCACGCTCGGTGAAGAGCTCCGCCTCGGCATTCTGAAGTCGCGCGTCGCCGCGGCCCGCGTGCATCACGCTACGTTCGAAGTGCCGGAGCCGGTGCTCGATTATCTCGCGCGCGCCATCACGCATAATGGCCGGGACCTCGAAGGCGCGGTCAACCGCCTGCTCGCCCACTCGAAACTGAATGCGACGGCCGTCACGCTGGAAATGGCCGAGCGCGAAGTGCGCGACCTGATCCGCCCGATGGAGCCGAAGCGGATCAAGATCGAGGACATCCAGCGCGTGGTGGCACGGCAATACCATGTCAGCCGCTCCGACCTGCTGTCCTCCCGCCGCACCGCCAATGTGGTTCGTCCGCGTCAGGTGGCGATGTATCTCGCCGAAACGCTGACCCTGCGTTCGCTGCCGGAGATCGGCCGCCGGTTCGGAGGCCGCGATCACACCACGGTTCTGCATGCGGTGCGCAAGATCGAAGCACTGGTCGGCAAGGACACCGCGCTGCAGGACGAGGTCGAGAGCCTCAAGCGCATGCTGGCGGAATAACGACACGCGCTTCTGTCGGTCTCGCCCCCCTGCCGCAAACCGCGTTCTGCGCGGGGGGCGGCGGCCACGGCATCGTGGCCGTGGCCGACTTCCATCGTGACGTCCGCATGACCACAAAACGTGGGAGCTGCACAGCAAATCAGCCCCCAAATCTCTTGCACTTCCCGCACTTTAACGCCACTTTGCGATCCCCGTGGCGCCGTTCCGGCTGCCAGGACTCCATCGGATAACCGGGCGGATTTGTTATGAAGGTCACCGTCGAACGCGCGCAGCTCCTGAAGTCGCTCAGCCACGTCCATCGTGTCGTCGAGCGTCGCAACACGATTCCGATCCTCGGCAATGTGCTGATCCGCGCCGAAAACGCGCAACTGTCGCTGAAAGCCACCGACCTCGATCTCGAAGTCACCGAGACGCTGGCGGCCGAAACTGGCACCGCCGGTTCCACCACCGTGCCCGCACACATGTTCTACGACATCGTCCGTAAGCTGCCGGATGGTTCGCAGATCGTGCTGGAAGCCGATGGCGATCGCTCGGTGATGGCCATCCGCGCCGGCCGTTCGCGCTTCACGCTGCAGACCCTGCCGGAGAACGATTTCCCGGATCTGGCCGCCGGCGAGATGACGCATTCGTTTTCGCTGCCGGCCTCCGACATCAAGCGTCTGATCGATCGCACGCAATTCGCGATTTCGACCGAAGAGACCCGCTATTACCTGAACGGCATCTATCTGCACGCCGCGGGCACCGCGGCTGCCGCCACCCTGCGCGGCGTCGCCACCGACGGTCACCGCCTGGCGCAGATCGACCTCAAGCAGCCGAAAGGCGCCGAGGGCATGCCCGGCGTCATCGTCCCGCGCAAGACCGTCGGCGAGGTTCAGCGCCTGATTGAGGATACCGAAGCCGAGATCACCATCGAGCTGTCGCAAGGCAAGATCCGCTTCACCCTCGGCAATGTGGTGCTGACCTCGAAACTGATCGACGGCACCTTCCCCGATTACGGTCGCGTCATCCCGCAGAACAACGACAAGGAACTGGTGATCGACAAGAAGGATTTCGAGAACGCGGTCGATCGCGTCTCGACCATCTCCAGCGAGCGCGGCCGTGCCGTGAAGCTGGCGCTGTCGGCCGGAAAGCTGGTGCTGTCGGTGACCAATCCAGACTCGGGCAGTGCGACCGAAGAACTCGAAGTCGAATATGCGTCGGACGCCCTCGATATCGGCTTCAACTCACGTTATCTGCTCGACATTGCCGCCCAGATCGAAGGCGAAGTCGCAGTGCTGCGCCTGGCCGATCCGGGTTCGCCGACCTTGGTGCAGGACAAGGACAACAAAGGCGCGCTTTACGTGCTGATGCCGATGCGGGTGTGAGGCACTTCTGTTCGCGGATTTCCTGATTAGATTGCATCATGGCCGGGCTTGTCCCGGCCATCCATGTCTTTGGAGGTTCTCGACCGAAGCGGGGATGCGCGGCATAACGCCGGGCATGTCAAGAGAATGTCGCCTATGACCGCCTCCCGCATTCACCGCCTGACGCTGACCAACTTCCGCTCCTATCGCACGGCGTCGCTGGAGACGTCCGCCGATATGGTCGCGCTGGTGGGTGCGAATGGTGCGGGCAAAACCAATTGCATCGAGGCCATCTCGTTTCTCTCCCCCGGCCGCGGGCTGCGACGCGCCACGCTCGACGATGTCGCCAATATCGAGAGTGACGGATCATGGGCGGTCTCCGCCACCGTCGAAGGTGAAGTCGGCCTCGCCACGCTTGGCACCGGCATCGATCCGCCGATCGAAGGCGCGCCGATAGCACGACGTTGCCGCATTGATCGCGAGCCTGTCGGCTCGGCTGCCGCATTCGGTGATCACCTGCGGATGGTATGGCTGACGCCGGCGATGGATCAGCTGTTCATGGGCGCCGCCTCCGAGCGCCGGCGATTCTTCGATCGGCTGGTGCTGGCCATCGACAAGGATCACACCGGCCGCGTATCCGCGCTGGAGCGCAGCCTGCGGTCGCGCAATCGCCTGCTCGAGGATCGCAGCAGCGACAGCCATTGGCTCGATGCCGTCGAGCGCGAAACGGCGGAGCTGGCCGTCGCGGTCGCGGCGATGCGCAGCGAAACCGTGACGCGACTCGCGGCCATGCTGCACGCCCGCGGCGAGGCATCCGCATTTCCATCGGCGATCATCGCGCTCGATGGCTGGATGGAACAGGCGCTGCGCGACGAACCCGCCACGGCGGTGGAAGACCGTTATCGCGCCATCCTGCGCGACAATCGCCCGCGCGATGCGGCGGCGGGACGGACGCTGGACGGCGCTCATCTCACCGATCTGCAGGTGATCTACGCGCCCAAGAACATGCCAGCCCGCGATGCCTCGACCGGCGAGCAAAAGGCGCTGTTGATCGGCCTGATCCTCGCCCATGCCACGCTGGTGGCCGAGATGACCGGCATTACCCCGCTCCTGCTGCTCGACGAGATCGTGGCGCATCTCGATCCCGATCGCCGCCGATCGCTGTTCGGTGAACTCGCCGCACTGGGTGCGCAGGTCTGGATGACCGGTGCCGATCCCGCTGCCTTTTTCGATGTCGGGCCGTCGGGCGAGCTCTTCGATGTGGCCCAGGGCCACATCGCACGCCGCCGTTGAGCACCTGTCGTCCCATCCGCGCATCGCGAAGATCGTGACGCCGGGCTGTGCTGGCGGCATCGCTGGCTGACGGCGGCGGAGACACAGATCCGAGCGCCCAAAGCCGTCGAAAAATGGCGTTTCGGCGGGCCTCAAAACGGACACCCGAAATGGCCGTTTGGCGACTTGAATATCGACCAAAAAACGCCATTTATTCAATAGCTTGTGGCCCACGACTTTGCGCTAGGCGGAGTGCCGAATTCGTGGCACAAACAACGTCGATCAGGCGTCGCGTCCCGCGCTGATTCGGTACCATCTTCGAAGGCATTTCATGACTGAGCCAGCCCGGCAGCCCATCGCCGAAACCGAACACGTCATTCCGGCCGAATATGGCGCGGAATCGATCCGGGTCCTGAAAGGCCTCGATGCGGTCCGCAAGCGACCGGGCATGTATATCGGTGACACCGATGACGGCTCGGGCCTGCATCACATGGTCTATGAGGTCGTCGATAACGCCATCGACGAAGCATTGGCAGGCCACGCAACGGCGGTCGAGGTGGTCCTCAATGCCGACGGATCGGTGACGGTGCGCGACGACGGCCGCGGCATTCCCGTCGATATCCACAAGGGCGAAGGCATCTCGGCGGCCGAGGTCATCATGACCCAGCTCCA
>JAPLPC010000658.1 GCA_026400425.1 Hyphomicrobiales bacterium
CGGAATGCTGCTCCCAGCGCAGGATGCTGCCGCCGAACCGGGCCCGATGATGCTTGTCGCCGGCCCCGGGGGCGGCCAGACCGCGCGCCGAGCAGAATGCCACCAGATAGGCGCGATCCGCCTGGGCTTGTGCAGCCGATGTCGCGAAGGCGAAATGAAGCACCCGACAAGGCAGTTCGATGGCCGTGAATGGTCGCGCATGGACCTCACCGAGCACCGCCGCTCGCAGCGGATGCGGCGCCAGCGCCTTGCGATCGCCGATCAGGACCTCTGCGCTCATGCCGCCCCCATCCCATTCCCTGCCGATCATTTGACTAGCATTACGGCCGAGATGCTAGAGCGGAAACACGCAAGGTACGTTGCCGGCCGCCGTCTTGCGCCGCAGTATCGCCCGGGTTTGCGTCGGCCGCACGGTGGTTTTAAACTCTCCGCAGCCCGACGGAAATTTGCGCCGCAGGGCCGGTGATGGGGGAGTGACGGCGTGACAGTTTCGATGCGGATCGGTACCCGCAGAAGTACGATGGCGCTGGCGCAGACCGAGGAGATCGCGCGCCGGCTCAATGTGACGGTGCCGGACCTTGATGTGGAAATCGTCAAATTCGAGCCGGTGGGCGACCGTGACCAGACCAGCAATCTGCTGCGGCATGGCGGCAAGGGCGGCGCCTTCGTCGGCGAAATCCGCGCGGCGGTGCGCGCCGGCACACTCCACGCGGCGATGCATTCGCTGAAGGACATGCCCGGCAATGAAGACACCCCGGGGCTGGTGATCGGCGCCACGCTGGCGCGCGATCCACCGACCGACTCGCTGGTGCTGCGGCCGGGGCTGACGCTGGACGACCTGATCGGCGCGCGCGGCAGGGGCTTCAAGATCGGCACCAATGCGGTGCGCCGCGCCGCCTATCTGCGGCGGCTGTTCCCGGACATCGAGGTCATCCACTATCGCGGCGCCGCCGACACCAGGGTGCGCAAGCTCGACAATGGCGGGATGCAGCGGTTGCCCGGCGGCGGCGAGGTCGGTCCGGCCGATGCGCTGATCATGGCGCGTTCGGGCCTCGAGCGGGTGGGACTGGCCGATCGCATCGTGCGCGATTTCTCACCGCAGGAAATGCTGCCCGCCGTGGGCCAGGGCATCGTCGCAGTCGAATGCGCCGCGGACGACTGGGAGACGCGGCGCTATCTGGCGACCATCGACGACCCGGCCGCGCATCTCGCCTGCGACGCCGAGCGCGAGGTGCTTTGGGTTCTCAACGGCCACTGCAATTCACCGATCGCCGGCCATGCGGTGATCTCAGGCAACGAGATGTCGCTGACGGCGTCGGTGCTGGATGAGGCGGGCGACGTGCATCTGGAAGTGACGCGCATCGGCCCGGCGGATCGTCCACGCGAACTCGGACGCGCGGTGGGACTGGACCTTCTCAACAAGGGCGCCGGCGTGCTGATCGAGGACAACCGGCCGCTCGATTGACTCCTATCCCTCATGGTGAGGAGGCGCGTCGCGCCGTCTCGAACCATGAAGCGGATTGGCGCGATGCCTGCGCCCATCCTTCGAGACGCGGCCAAGCGGCCGCTCCTCAGGATAAGGACGGTGTGGAAGGCGTCAACTTTCGGCCATCCCCACCGACCACAGCGCGAACGCATAGACGATGGCGATTTCGTCGAGACGGTTGAAGCGGCCGGAGGCGCCGCCGTGGCCGGCGCCCATATTGGTGCGCAACAGCACTGGTCCTCCTGATGTCATCGTCGCACGCAACCGCGCGATCCACTTCGCCGGCTCCCAATAGGTCACGCGCGGATCGGTCAGACCGCCCATCGCCAGGATTTTCGGATACGCCTTGGCGGCGACCTGATCATACGGCGAGTAGGACAGGATCGTTTTGAAGTCGTCGGCGCTTTCGATCGGGTTGCCCCATTCGGGCCATTCCGGCGGCGTCAGCGGCAGCGTGTCGTCGAGCATCGTGTTGAGCACATCGACGAACGGCACCTCCGCGACCAGGCCCGAGAACAAGTCGCCGGACCTGTTGGCGACCGCCCCCATCAGCATGCCGCCGGCGCTGCCGCCATGGCCTACGATCCGTTGTTCCGATGTGTAGTTCGCGGCGATCAGCGCGCGCGCCGCCGCGGCGAAATCGTCGAACGAGTTGGTCTTCTTGTCGCGCTTGCCGTCGAGATACCAGCCCCAGCCCTTGTCGGCACCGCCGCGGATATGGGCGATGGCATAGACGAAGCCGCGATCCACCAGCGACAACCGGTTGGCCGAGAACGATGCCGGCATCGCCATGCCGTAGGAGCCGTAGCCGTACAGCAGCAACGGCGCCTTGCCGTCTCGCGCCAGATCCTTGTGGTGC
>JAPLPC010000366.1 GCA_026400425.1 Hyphomicrobiales bacterium
TACGACCCCGTCGATCGTCGCATTCACGGATGACGGAGAGCGCCTCGTCGGATTGCCGGCGAAGCGCCAGGCGGTCACGAACCCATCGAACACGCTGTTCGCGATCAAGCGCCTGATCGGCCGCCGGTTCGACGACAAGGACGTGGAGAAGGACAAGAAGCTCGTTCCCTATTCCATCGTCAAGGCCGACAACGGCGATGCCTGGGTCGAGAGCCGCGACAAGAAGTTCTCGCCCTCGCAGATCTCGGCCTACACGCTGACCAAGATGAAGGAGACGGCGGAGCGCTATCTCGGCGAGCCCGTGACGCAGGCCGTGATCACCGTTCCGGCCTACTTCAACGACAGCCAGCGCCAGGCCACCAAGGACGCCGGCAAGATCGCCGGCCTCGAGGTGCTGCGCATCATCAACGAGCCGACGGCCGCAGCGCTTGCCTACGGCCTCGACAAGAAGGAAGCCGGCACCATCGCGGTCTATGACCTGGGCGGCGGCACCGTCGACGTGTCGATCCTCGAGATCGGAGACGGCGTGTTCGAGGTGAAGTCGACCAACGGCGACACCTTCCTCGGCGGTGAAGACTTCGACATGCGCATCGTCGATTACCTCGCCGACGAGTTCAAGAAGGAACAGGGCATCGACCTGCGCAAGGACAAGCTCGCGCTCCAGCGCCTGAAGGAAGCGGCAGAAAAGGCCAAGATCGAGCTGTCGTCCGCGACGCAGACCGAAATCAACCTGCCGTTCATCACGGCGGATGCCTCCGGTCCGAAGCATCTGACCCTGAAGCTGACCCGTGCCAAGTTCGAAGCTCTGGTCGATGATCTCGTGCAGAAGACTATCGAGCCGTGCCGCAAGGCGCTGAAGGACGCTGGCCTCACCGCTGGTGAAATCGGCGAAGTGGTGCTGGTCGGCGGCATGATCCGCATGCCGAAGATCCAGGAAGTCGTGAAGCAGTTCTTCGGCAAGGAGCCCCACAAGGGCGTCAACCCGGACGAAGTCGTGGCCATCGGCGCCGCCATTCAGGCCGGCGTACTGCAGGGCGACGTCAAGGACGTGCTGCTGCTCGACGTCACTCCGCTGTCGCTGGGCATCGAGACGCTGGGTGGCGTGTTCACCCGCATCATCGAGCGCAACACCACGATCCCGACCAAGAAGAGCCAGGTGTTCTCGACGGCTGAAGACAATCAGAACGCCGTCACCATCCGGGTTTTCCAGGGTGAGCGCGAAATGGCCGCGGACAACAAGCCGCTCGGCCAGTTCGACCTGATGGGCATTCCGCCGGCGCCGCGCGGCATGCCGCAGATCGAAGTGACGTTCGACATCGACGCCAACGGCATCGTCAACGTTTCGGCGAAGGATCTCGGCACCGGCAACAACCAATAAGGAGCAGCAGATCCGCATTCAGGCATCGGGTGGTCTGTCGGAGGCCGACATCGAGAAGATGGTCAAGGACGCAGAGGCCAATGCGGCCGACGACAAGAAGCGTCGCGAGGCCGTCGACGCGAAGAACCAGGGCGATGCCTTGGTGCATTCGACCGAGAAGGCTTTGGCCGAGCATGGCGACAAGGTCGGCGAAGCCGAGCGCACCGCCATTCAGGATGCCATGACCGACCTCAAGGAAGCGCTGAAGGGCGACGACGCCGAGGCGATCAAGGCCAAGTCGAACACGCTGGCTCAGGCGTCCATGAAACTCGGCGAGGCGATGTACACCCAGCAGGCCGAAGCCGACGCCAAGCGCGATGCGGAGAAGGACGACATCGTCGATGCCGAATTTACGGAAGTCGACGACGACAAGCCGAAGAAGTCGGCCTAACGCAAAGGATCAGGTCGCCATGCTTCCTGATCACACCCCAACCGTCATCCCCGGGCGAAAGCGCGAAGCATGTCTTCGCGCTGCTCACCCGGGCATCCATCTTTATTCGAAGTCGATGGATGGCCGGGTTCAACCCGGCCATGACAGCTGAGAGCGTCCCCGCATGTCCACCAAGCAATGTTACTATGAGACGCTGGAAGTCGAGCGCACCGCCAACGATGCGACTCTGAAGTCGTCGTTCCGCAAGCTTGCGATGAAGTGGCATCCGGACAAGAACCCCGGCGATGCCGCCGCCGAAGTGAAGTTCAAGGAAATCGCCGAGGCCTATGACGTCCTCAAGGACGGCGACAAGCGCGCCGCCTATGACCGGTTCGGCCATGCTGCATTCGAGCAAGGCCATGGCGGCGGTGGTGGTCCGGGCTTCGGCACTGGCTTCGCGTCATCCTTCTCCGACATTTTCGAAGATCTGTTCGGCATGGCCGGGCAGCGTGGCGGTGGTGGCCGCAGCGGCGGTCGCGAGCGTGGCGCCGATCTGCGCTACAATATGGAAATCACGCTGGAGGAGGCCTTCTCCGGCAAGACTGCGCAGATCGAGATTCCCGTCGCGGTGACCTGCGAGGCCTGCTCGGGCACCGGCGCCAAGGCCGGCACCAAGCCGAAAACCTGTTCGACCTGCGCCGGCCAGGGCCGCGTGCGTCAGGCTCAGGGCTTCTTCACGCTCGAGCGCACCTGCCCGAGCTGTCATGGCCGCGGTCAGATGATCGAGGATCCATGCCCGAGTTGCTCCGGCGCGGGCCGCGTCGAACGCGAGCGCTCGCTGTCGGTGAACATTCCCGCCGGTGTCGAAGACGGCACCCGCATTCGCCTCGCCAATGAAGGCGAAGCCGGCACACGCGGCGGGCCCGCCGGCGATCTCTACATTTTCCTGTCGCTGGTTTCGCACGACTTCTTCCAGCGCGACGGCGCCGATCTGCATTGCCGGGTGCCGATCTCGATGGTCACGGCCGCACTCGGCGGTGAATTCGAGGTGCCGACCATCGATGGCAACCGCAACAAGGTGAAAGTGCCGTCGGGCCCCCAGTCCGGCCGCCGCTTCCGCGTCAGCGGCAAGGGCATGCCGGTGCTGCGGTCGCGACAGGCGGGCGACATGTATGTGCAGGTTGTGGTGGAGACGCCGCAGAACCTGACCAAGAAGCAGCAAGAACTTCTCGCCGAGTTCGAGAAGCTTTCCTCTGGTGCAACGCAACCAGAGGCAGCGGGATTCTTCACCAAGGTCAAGGACTTCTTCGGAACGCGCAACGCCTCCTGACGTTACAATGCTTGACCGTTCCCGCGGTTGACGATACCCATTTATGACGAAATTCTGACGTCCCGCACGTTCCGCGGTCTGCTTGGAAGCACAATGCCTCTGCAATCGTCCGCGCGTCCGTTGAAAAAGCCACTTCGTCTCGATGACGAGGTTCGCTTCATTAGGTCGTGGATCGATAAGCCGCTGCATATGGGCGCCGTGATGCCGTCGGGCAAAGCGCTGGCGCGCACCATGGCGCAATATGTCGATCCCAAAGGTGCCGGTCCGGTCATCGAACTTGGTCCAGGCACCGGCGCGATCACCACAGCGCTGGTCGCGCATGGGGTGGATCAGAAACGCCTGGTGCTGGTCGAATTCAATCCCACCTTCTGCGCCTTGCTGCGCGAACGTTATCCGCAAGCCACCGTGGTTCAGGGCGACGCCTATACGCTGCGCGACACGTTGTGGGACGTGTTGAAGGAACCCGCTTCAGCCGTCGTATCCGGCCTGCCGCTGGTCACCAAGCCGATGCTGACCCGGCTTAAATTGATCCGCGAAGCCTTCGCGGCCCTCGCGCCCAGCGCGCCATTCGTCCAGTTCACCTATTCCGTCGCGCCTCCGATTCCGAAGTCCCTTCCCGGCGTATCGACTGAAGCCTCCGAGCGCATCTGGATGAACCTTCCGCCCGCCCGCGTCTGGGTGTATCGCAAGGGCTGAGGCGCTTCTGGCGCCTGTTGGCTCGCCATCGCGAGCGCAGCGAAGCAATCCAGCCCTTTCTTTGTTTGCAGCTTTCTGGATTGCTTCGTCGCTACGCTTCTCGCAATGACGGACGTGAGAACCAGTGCGATTGGACCCATGCCCACACCAAAAATCCTCGTCATTCCCGGCTCTCTGCGCACCGGTTCGCTGAATGCGAAGCTGGCGGCTGCGGCCGTCGATGAGCTGGTGCGTGCCGATGCCGATGTCACCCGCATTTCACTCGGCGACTTTCCGCTCCCGATCTATGACGGCGATCTCGAAGCCTCATCCGGCGTGCCGAAGCAGGCGCTCAATCTGAAACGCATGATCGGATCGCATCACGGCGTGCTGATCGTGACGCCGGAATACAATTCCTCGCTGCCGCCGCTGGTGAAGAACAGCATCGACTGGGTGTCGCGCGTGACAGACGGACAGGAGCCGAAGGGCCAGGTGTTTCGCGGCCGCGCGTTTGCCATCGCTGCGGCATCGAACGGTCGCCTCGGCGGCACGCGCTGTCTGGAAGCGCTCCGCCTGGTGCTGTCCGCCTGCCGAGCGCTGGTGATCCCGAACCAGCTCGCGCTGTCCCATGCGGACGACGCCTATGACGAGATAGATCGTCTCAAACACGCCGCTGATATTGCGGCCATGCAATCCATGGTGCGGCAATTGATCGACGTCGCCCAACAGATGAAGTGAGCCTGACATGACCGCCACCGATCCCCGCGACCGCCTCATCGTCGCGCTCGACCTGCCCGATGTCGCTGCGGCCGAAGCGATGATCGAGCGGCTCGGCGATAGCGTGAGCTTCTACAAGATCGGCTATCAGCTCGGTTACGCCGGCGGCCTGCCGCTGGTGCGCAAGCTCGCGGATGCCGGCAAGAAGGTATTCGCCGATCTCAAGATGCACGATATCGGCAATACCGTAGCGCGCGGCGTCGAGAGCGTCGCCAAGCTCGGCGCGACGTTCCTGACCGTCCATGCCTATCCGCAGACCATGCAGGCGGCTGCGAATGCCAGCAAAGGCTCCGACCTGCGCATTCTCGCCGTCACGGTGCTGACGTCCTACGACGATGAAGACCTCAAGGCTGCCGGCTATCAACTCGGCCTGCGTGATCTGGTGACGACGCGCGCACAGCAGGCGCAGGCGCTCGGCATCGATGGTCTCGTCTGTTCACCTGAAGAAGCGGGCCATCTGCGCCAGCTGATCAAGCCGGAGATGGTTCTGGTCACCCCCGGCGTGCGGCCCGCCGGTGCCGAACTCGGCGACCAGAAGCGCGTGATGACCCCGGCCAGGGCGATCGCGGCAGGTTCGGATTATCTCGTGGTCGGCCGCCCGATCCTGGCGGCAGAGAATCCGAAGGCGGCGGCAGAGGCGATCGTCGCCGAGATTGAAACGTCACTCCGCACCTCATCCTGAGGAGCGCGCATCGCGCGCGTCTCGAAGGATGGTCGCGGGCGACAGAGCCAGGCTCATGGTTCGAGACGGCGCTTCGCGCCTCCTCACCACGAGGAACTGATAGAAAAGGGAGGACACCAAATGCCTAAAGCTTACTGGATCGCGCGTGTCGATGTGCACAACATGGACGGCTACAAGCAGTATGTTGCCGAGAATGGACCCGTCTTTGCGCAATTCGGTGCGAGGTTCATCGTGCGCGGCGGCCAGTTCGAGGCCAAGGAGGGCACCTCGCGCAGCCGCAACGTCGTGCTCGAATTCAAGGACTATGCGACCGCCCTCGCCTGCTACCATTCGCCGGAATACCAGCGCCTGGTCGAGATGCGCAAACCGCATGGCGACAGCGATCTGGTGATCATCGAAGGCTACGATGGGCCGCAGCCCTCCTAGCGCCGTCCGCGGTGATCGGGGACGGCGCGCGCTTGCTGCCCGCCGCCGCCGCCGCTATACCGCAAGGCATTGAAAGGCTTCACATGTCCGATATGAGATTGATCGTTGCCGGTGCCGGCGGCCGCATGGGCCGGGCACTGATCCGCACCATTCATGACACGCCGGGCGCCGTCCTCGCCGGCGCGCTGGAAGCGCCGACCTCGGAGCTGATCGGTCAGGATGCCGGCATTCTCGCCGGTCTGCGGGAAAACGGCATCAAACTCTCGGCTGATCTGTGGACCATCTCGAAGGAAGCCGACGGTATCCTCGATTTCACCGTGCCTGCCGCGACCATCGCCAATGTCGCCATTGCGGCCCAGCGTGGGCTCGTCCACGTGATCGGCACCACCGGCCTGTCGTCATCCGACGATGCGGTGATCAAGAGCGTCACCAAGCAGGCCATCGTGGTGCAGTCCGGCAATA
>JAPLPC010000360.1 GCA_026400425.1 Hyphomicrobiales bacterium
CGCCACTGGCTTCGACGCGATGACCGGCTCTGTCGCCAAGATCGATATCCGAGGTCGGGGCGGGCGGGCGCTGAACGACAAATGGGCGGAAGGTCCGCGTACCTATCTCGGCCTGATGAGCGCCGGCTTCCCGAACCTGTTCATCATCACCGGCCCGGGCTCGCCATCGGTGTTGTCCAACATGCTGGTCTCCATCGAACAGCATGTTGACTGGATCACCGATTGCCTCGCTTCGATGCGCGAACGTGGCGCCGACACCATCGAAGCCACACGCACGGCCGAGGACAAATGGGTCGATCACGTCAATGACGTCGCCGCTGGAACGCTCTATCCGCAAGCCAATTCCTGGTACATGGGCGCCAACATCCCCGGCAAGCCGCGCATCTTCATGCCCTATATCGGCGGCGTCGGCGTCTATCGAAAGATCTGCGACGACGTGGCGGCGAGGGGATATGAGGGATTCGAGATGGGGATAGGCGCCGAGCGGAAAGAGACCGCGAACGCGTAGTTTTCTTTTTTCCCTCTTCCCTTGTGGGAGAGTGGATGCGCGCTTCTTGGCGCGCAGACGGGTGAGGGTAGCCGCAGACCCACAGCCCAGCCGTACCCCTCATCCGTCTCCGCTTCGCGGAGCCACCTTCTCCCACAAGGGGAGAAGGAAATGCCGCGGCTAAAACGCCGTATATCCGCCATCGATCACGAACGTATCCGCGGTGTGATAAGACGAGGCCTTGCTCATCAGATACACTGCGATGCCGCCGAAATCCGAGGGTTCGCCGAACCGGCGCGTGGGAATGCGCGGCATCACATTGGCGACGAACTTGTCGTTGCCCATGATCCCCGCCGTCATATCGCTCTTGATCCAGCCCGGCAGGATCGCATTCGCCGTGACGCCCTGGCGCGCCAGCTCGACGGCCAGCGCACGCACCAGCGCATTGATCGCCGCCTTGGTCGCCGCATAATGCTCGTTGCGCGCGGTGCCGAAGATCGAGGCGAGGCTCGACGTCGCCACCAGCCGGCCGAATTTATCGCCGGCTTCGGCGCGCTCGGTCATGTGGCGTGCGGCGACCTGGAAGGCATGGAAGACGCCGTCCAGATTGGTCGCGAACATGGTGCGCCACTGTTCCTCGGTGCGGTCGATGAAATTATGCCGGCCGCCGCCGCCGATGCCGGCATTGGCGAAGCAGCCATCGACGCGGCCGAAGGTCTTCAGCGTCGCCTCCATCGCGGCCTTCACCGACGCCGTGTCGGTGACGTCGCAGATCTGCGTCTGCACCTTGCCGGCAAGGCCGTCCATGCTCGCGGCCGCAGCCTTGTTCTTCTCGGCATTGCGGCTCCAGATCGCGACATTGCAGCCGGCCGCGGCCAGCGCCTGCGCGATGCCGAGGCCGATGCCGCCATTGCCGCCGGTGACCACGGCCACGCGGCCCGAAAGATCGAAAATGTTGCTCATGACGTTTCCCGGTTTGCGCAGGTTGTGCCTGCGTCGATTGGTGATCAGATGCTCGCTCGCAAGCATGGACAAGCGCTTCCGAAAAATCAAATATGGCGACCGGAATCTCAGAGCTCCCACACCGCGGAATTAAGACGCGGGTTCATCGCGAGGAAACCATGCAGTTCAAACACGTCACGCTCGATTTCGACGGCCAGGTCGCCATTTTGAAGCTCGATCATCAGGAGGTGATGAATGCGGTGTCCATGGACATGCTTGGCGGTCTCGCCGAAGCGCTGGCCGAAATCGACGAACGCCGCGACGATGTGCGCTGCTTGGTCATCACTGGCGCCGGCCGAGCATTCTGCACCGGTGCCAACCTGCAAGGTCGCAACAACGGCGTAACTAAGCGCAACGGCGCTGGTGCCTCGCTGGAGACGGCCTTCCATCCGTTCCTGCGCAAACTTCAAGGACTGCACTGCCCGATCATCACCGCCGTGAACGGTCCTGCTGCCGGCGCCGGTATGAGCTTCGCGCTGATGGGCGATCTCATTCTATGCGCGAAGTCGTCTTACTTCCTGCAGGCGTTCCGTCGCATCGGCCTGGTGCCGGATTGCGGCTCGACCTGGATCCTGCCGCGGCTCATCGGCAAGGCGCGTTCGGTGGAGCTGTCGCTGCTTGGCGAAAAGCTGCCGGCCGAAAAAGCGCTGGAGTGGGGCCTCGTCAACCGCGTCTACGACGATGCCGCGCTGATGGACGAAGCCATGAAGCTCGCGCATGATCTCGCCAATGGCCCGACCGTCGCGCTGTCGCTGATCCGCACGCTGTATTGGGAAAGCCCGCAGAATTCGTTCGAAGATCAGATCAATCTCGAAGTGAAGTCGCAGCGCATCGCCGGCAATTCGCCGGATTTCAAGGAAGGCGTCGCAGCTTTCCTTGAAAAGCGTCCCGCCAAATTCACGGGCAAGTAAAGTTGAGCGCGTCGTCCGTCGCCGAGTTGCTGTCGCGCAGCGTCCGTGCGTGGTGCCCCGGCGCCACCGGTGTCGCCGATGTACAGCGGCTGTCCGGCGGCGCCAGTCAGGAGACGTGGTCGTTCGATATCACGCATCCAGATGGCGCTATCGGCGCGATCCTGCGTCGCGCGCCGCCGGGCTATGGTGCCGCACCCGGCCGCGCGGCGGGGCTCGATGCCGAAGCCGTGCTGATGCAACTGGCTCATGACACGGGCGTGCCGTCGCCGAAGGTGCTGCATGTGTTGCAGGCAGCCGACGACCTCGGCATCGGTTTCATCATGCAACGTGTCGCTGGCGAGACGATCCCGCGCAAGATTCTGCGCGACGATGCGTATGCCGCGGCGCGGCCGAAACTGGCGCGACAATGCGGCGAGATCCTCGCCGGGATTCACGGATTGGCAGCCGATGGTCTGCCGCCACTTCGGCGGATGGATGCCGCCACCGAGGTTGCCGATCTGCAGCAGGAGATCGATCAGTTCGGCTGGCCGCGGCCGGTGTTCGAACTCGCCTTGCGCTGGCTGCGCGACAACGATCCCGGCCCGTCCGAGCGTGTAACGCTGGTGCATGGCGATTTTCGCCACGGCAATCTGATGATCGGCGCCGATGGCGTGCGCGCGGTGCTAGACTGGGAACTCGCGCATCTCGGTGATCCCATGGAGGATCTCGGCTGGATCTGCGTCAACTCCTGGCGCTTCGGCGGCATCGACAAGCCGGTCGGTGGCTTCGGCACTTACGACGAACTGTTTGCGGGCTATGAAGCCGCAAGCGGCATCAAGGTCGATGCCGACAGAGTCAAATTCTGGGAAGTGATGGGCACGCTGCGCTGGGGCGTGATGTGCGTCGGCATGATGCAGCGCTTCAGGCTTGGCCCCGATCATTCGATGGAGCGCGCCGTGATCGGGCGACGATCGTCAGAGACGGAGATCGATCTGCTCAGGCTGCTGGCGCCGCGGAGGTCATGAGATGCAGGACGAACCGAGGCCGAACGAACTGGTGAAAGCGGTGGCGGATTTTCTCCGCGACGACATCGCGCCGCAGATCTCAGGGCATGCGGGCTTCAAGCTGCGCGTGGCCATCAATGCGCTCGATCTGGTGACGCGGCAGTTGACGCATGCCGGCGACAGCGATGCGGAGGAGCTGCAAAGCCTGCAACTTCTGCTTGGCGTGCACGGCACGTTGCAGGGCCTCAATCAGGATCTGGCCGAGCGCATCCGGCAGGGCGACGTCGATCTGGCGACGCCCGGTCTGCGCGAGCATCTGTGGCAGAACACGCTGGCGAAGCTCAAGGTCGATCAGCCGAATTACGCCGCTTATAAGCGAGAGACGGAGTAATTCTCGCCGTCATTGCGAGGCGCGAAGCGACGCGGCAATCCAGTCTCGTTGCCGTCTGGATTGCTTCGCTGCGCTCGCAATGACGTGGGGAGGTAGAGCGGCTTACTTCCCCTTCCAGTCCGGCTTGCGCTTCTCCGAAAATGCCTTCGGGCCTTCCACATAATCTTCCGATGCCGCCATCGCTTTCACGGCGGGATAGTCGCGCTGTTCGGTGATGGCCTGTTCGAGCGAGACCGCCATGCCCTTCTGGATCGCCTGCTTGGACGCGCGGATCGACATCGGCGAATTCTGGCAGATCGTCTCCGCCCAGCGCAGCGCGGCGTTCAGCGCTTCGCCTTGCGGCACCACTTCGTTGACGAAGCCGAGCTCATAGCCTTCCTGCGCCTTCACGTGACGCGCCGTCAGGATCATGCCCATGGCGCGCTTCATGCCGATCTGACGCGGCAGGCGCTGCAGGCCGCCGGCGAGCGCGGCGAGGCCGACGCGCGGCTCGGGCAGCGCGAAGGTCGCATTCTCCGCAGCGATGATCAGATCACAAGCGAGTGCGATCTCGAAGCCGCCGCCCATGGCCACGCCGTTGACCGCGGCGATGATCGGCTTGTCGCAATCGAAGCGCGCGGTGAGACCGGCGAAGCCCGACGTGTTCCAGCCGCGCTTGCCGCCGGCCGCCTGCCATTTCAGATCGTTGCCGGCACAGAACGCCTTGTTGCCGGCACCGGTGACGATCGCCACCCACTGCTCGGGATCAGCCGCGAAGTCGTTGAACACCTCGTGCAACTCGTTGTGCGCGTCGGTGTGCAGCGCGTTGTAAACTTCCGGCCGCGACAGTGTGACGATGGTGATCGGACCCTTGCGGGTGACGGTGGAGAATTCCAGGGCCATGGCGGCCTCCCTTTGTCGGCTGTGTTTTATTGGCAGTATTCTGCTGGCGGTGTTTTTCGTGACGCGGAACAAGCACGGCTGCGCTTGACTTGATCGAACGATGCCATCTTAATCGCCCGATTAACAAGAGCAACAAAGCTCATACGAAACATCGGGAGTAGCGCCGTGGATTTCTCCTTGCCGGCAGATCTTGTCGCCTATCTAGCCGAACTCGACGCTTTCATCGTGCGCGAGATCAAGCCGCTCGAAGCGCAGGACGACAATGTCCGCTTCTTCGATCACCGGCGAGAATGGGCGCGCACCGATTTCGACAATGGCGGCCTGCCGCGCCATGAATGGGAAAAGCTTCTGCGCGAAGCGAAGAACCGCGCCGATGCCGCCGGTCATTTGCGCTTTGCGATCCCCAAGCGCTACGGCGGCAAGGATGGCAGCAATCTCTGGATGGCCGTGATCCGCGAGCATTTCGCAGCGAAGGGGCTCGGCCTGCACAACGACTTGCAGAACGAACATTCGATCGTCGGCAATCTGCCACTGGTGACGATGCTCGATCGCTACGGGCGCGACGATCAGAAGGAGATGATCGAGGGATCGATCACCGGCAAATATCGCATCACCTTCGGGCTCACCGAGCCGGAACACGGTTCCGATGCCACGCATATGGAAACCAAGGCCGTCGAGACGACGCGTGATGGCGTCAAGGGCTGGCTCATCAACGGCGAGAAGATGTGGACCACGGGCATGCACGTCGCCACGCATTGCGCGCTGTTCGCGCGTACCTCGGGCAACGACGGCGACGCGCGCGGCATCACTTGCTTTCTGGTGCCGGCGAAGGCACCGGGCGTCAAGATCGAAGAATATATGTGGACCTTCAACATGCCCACGGACCACCCGCGGGTGTCGTTCACGGACGTGTTCGTGCCGGACGATGCGTTGTTCGGCGAGGTCGGTCGCGGCCTGTCTCTCGCGCAATGTTTCGTGCACGAGAACCGGATTCGTCAGGCGGCGAGTTCGCTCGGTGCCGCCGTGTACTGCATCAATGAGAGTGTGAAATATGCACGCGAGCGAAAGCCGTTCGGCGAAGAACTGGCGCGCAACCAGGGCATCCAGTTTCCGCTCGTCGAACTGGCGACGCAAGCGGAGATGCTGCGTCTGCTGATCCGCAAGACGGCGTGGGAGATGGACCAGCTCACCCAGGCGCAGGTCGAGCACACGGTCTCGGACAAGGTGTCGATGTGTAATTACTGGGCCAACCGGTTGTGCTGCGAGTCCGCCGATCGCGCCATGCAGGTGCATGGCGGCATGGGCTATTCGCGCCACAAGCCGTTCGAACACATCTATCGTCACCATCGCCGCTATCGCATCACCGAAGGCAGCGAAGAAATCCAGAAGCGCAAGGTGGCAGGATTTTTGTTCGGCTATATGGGCGCGGGGAAGCATTAGCTTGTTCGCGCGCCGCATTTACCCGCAAGCCTCTCAGCCGTCATTGCGAGAAGCGGAGCGACGCGGCAATCCAGCGCCACAGGGAAGGACTGGATTGCTTCGCTGCGCTCGCAATGACGACTGAAGGCTCAGTCGATCAGTGCCGTGATCTCCGCAGGCGTCACCACGAGATGCTTGGCGCCGGCCTCCGTTAGTTCGGTGCGCCCGCCATAGCCATAGATGACGCCGATCGCCGCGATGCCGTTATTGGCAGCGCCGATCACGTCGTGCTTGCGATCGCCGATCATCACGCATTGGCTGGCGTCTAGGCTTTCGGTCGCGACGAGATGTCCGACCAGCATGGCCTTGTCATCATGGGCGCCGGCAAG
>JAPLPC010000275.1 GCA_026400425.1 Hyphomicrobiales bacterium
TGCAGGAGGAAATCCGCACCGAGACCAATCCGCGCGGCATCATCGGCCAGTCCGCCGCGATCCAGCAGACGCTGCGCCAGGTCAAGCTGGTGGCGCCGACCACCGCGGCCGTCCTGATCACCGGCGAGAGCGGCACCGGCAAGGAGCTGATTGCGCGCGCCATCCACGAGGCCTCCGCGCGCGGCGATCGCCCGCTGATCCGCGTCAACTGCGCGGCGATCCCGCGCGAATTGTTCGAGAGCGAATTCTTCGGCCATGTCCGCGGCGCCTTCACCGGTGCGGTGCGCGACCGCATCGGCCGCTTCGAGCTGGCCGATGGCGGCACGCTGTTTCTCGACGAGGTCGGCGAGATCCCGCTCGAGCTGCAGGGCAAGCTGCTGCGCGTGCTGCAGGAGGGCCATTTCGAGCGCGTCGGCGAGGAGCGCACCCGCGAAGTCGATGTCCGCGTCATCGCCGCAACCAACAAGACCCTCAAGCAGGAAGTGGCGCGCGGCAAATTTCGCGAAGACCTGTATTTCCGGCTCAACGTGTTTCCCGTGGAGTCGGTGCCGCTGCGCGAGCGCCGCGAGGACATCCCGCTGCTCGCCCAGCACTTCCTGCTCAGCGAAAAACTGCAATCGGACCTGCGCCTGTCCGAAGGCGACGCGCGCAAACTGTCGCGCTACGACTGGCCCGGCAATGTGCGCGAATTGCAGAACGTCATCGAGCGCGCCGTGATTCTGGCGCAGCATGGCCGATTGCGGATCGATCTGCCCGACGCGCCGGGGCCGCAACTGAGCGGCCCCAACAAAACGAAAGCGGACGCCAGGCTCGCTTACATGACATCAAGCGAACTGCGCGATCACGAGCGCAGCAATATCCTTGCTGCATTGCAAGCGAGCGCCGGCAAAGTCTTCGGCGCCGGCGGCGCCGCCGAGTTGCTCGACATGAAGCCGACCACGTTGGCGTCGCGGATCAAGGCGCTCGGCATCGTAGCGCCGCGCCTGCGGAGTTGATCGCAGCGCGCGCCTTGCATGGCTGCATCGCGTGCGTGCCGGCGAATACGGTTTGACCGTGCTGCGGGTGCTCGACATACTTTGCGTTCAAGACGGGCGATCAGACCCGTCGTGTTCGGGAGAAAACAATGGCGCAAGCAATCGCTGCCGCTGCGGTGACATCGGTGTCGCCCGCGTGTCACGCAACGGATGCCGTGGTCGCCCGATGACCGATCAGCCCCGCGCCTGGCCTGCCCGCTCCCTTGCCGAATGCCACCGTCTTCTCACGGCGCCCGGCGCGCCGTTCGAGATGGAGACCATCGAGGTCCGCGGTCGTCCGGTGCGCGTCTACAAGAATGCCGTGCGCGATCTGCACGCGCTGTTCGAGGCCAGCCGTGCATGGGATGATCGCATCTTCATCGTCTATCAGGACGAACGCCTCACCTTTCGCGCGCATTATCGCGCCGCTGCGGCGCTGGCCTGGCGGCTGGCAGATGAGTTCGGCATCGGCAAGGGCGACCGCGTCGCCATCGCGATGCGCAACTTTCCGGAATGGCCGATCGCCTTCTGGGCCGCAACGGCGATCGGCGCGGTCGCCGTCCCGCTCAATGCCTGGGGCACCGGTGATGATCTGGCTTTTGGCCTTCATGACTCCGGCGCGCGCGTCGCCATTGTCGATGCGGAACGGCTGCAACGTCTGGCCGCGCGGCCGGATTGCTCCGCCGCGCTGATTGCAGTGCGCACGCCGCGCGACCAACTGGGCGCTTCGACGGCGCTCGAAGATCTGATCGGCCCGCCCGCAGCCTATGACACGCTGCCGGATCGCGCGCCGCCGGATCGCGCCATCGCGCCCGACGACGATGCGACCATTCTTTACACCTCCGGCACCACCGGGCGGCCCAAAGGCGCGCTCGGCACCCATCGCAACATCGCCTGCAATCTCGTCAACATCACCTACACCACCGCGCGCGCAGCGCTGCGGCGTGGCGACGCTCTCCCTGCGCCACCCGCGATGCAGAAGGCCCTCCTGCTGCCTGTGCCGTTCTTTCATGTCCCCGGCTGTCATTCGGCGATGATCCCCGCGCTCGCCAATGGCTCCAAGATCGTGCTGATGTACATATGGGATGCCGCAACCGCGCTCGCATTGATCGAGCGCGAGCGCGTCAATGCCATGTCGGCCGTGCCGTCGATGACATGGCAGCTGATCGAGTCGCCGGACTTCCGAACCCGCGACCTGTCGAGTCTGGAAGGCCTGTCCTATGGCGGCGCCGCCGCGGCTCCCGAACTCGCCATCAAAATCGCCGCGCTGTTTCCCGGCCGCTTCGCCGGCCAGGGCTATGGCGCGACGGAAACCTCCTCGGTCTCCACCTCCAACAGCGCCGAGGACTATCTCGCGCGACCGGACTCCGTCGGCCCTGCAGTGCCCGCCTGCGACCTGCGGGTGATCGGCCCCGACGGCCAGCCGCTTCCCGTCGGCGGCATCGGCGAGCTGGAGATCTACGGCGCCAATGTCGTCAAGGGCTACTGGAACAATCCCGCCGGCACCGCGCAGGCGTTTCGCGACGGATGGTATCGCACCGGCGATATCGTGCGCGTGGATGATGACGGCTTCGTCACTCTGCTCGATCGCGCCAAGGACATGCTGATCCGTGGCGGCGAAAACATCTATTGCGTGGAGATCGAGGACGCGCTGCTGGCGCATCCCGACATCATCGATGCCGCCATCGTCGGCATGCCCGACCGCGTGCTTGGCGAAGTGGTCGCCGCGGTGGTGCAGGCCAAACCCGGCACCACGCTGACGCAGGCCGATATCGTCGATCATCTGCGGCCGCGCGTGGCGGCGTTCAAGCTGCCGGTGCATGTCGAGATCCGCCGTGACGAGCTGCCGCGCACGGCGAGCGGCAAGATCATCAAGACACGCCTGCGCGAGGAATTGCTGCAGAAGGCCTGAGACAAGACCGCACATCGCGGCATCGAACCGACACTGACGCAACGCGACCTTGGGAGGTGACGATGACACGATCGATTTCGGGGTGGGCTATTGCCACGGCCGGCTGGCTGCTCGCCAGCGGCGCGCTCCTGAATGCCGCACTCGTCAACACCGCCTTGGCCGCCGACAAGAAATACAGCGAAGGCGCGTCGGACACCGAGGTCAAGCTCGGCCAGACCATGCCCTATAGCGGGCCGCTGTCGATCCACGGCATCCAGGGCCGCACCGAGCTCGCTTATTTCCGCATGCTGAACGAGGAGAAAGGCGGCATCAACGGCCGCAAGATCAACCTGATCTCGCTCGACGACGCGTTCTCGCCGCCGAAAACCGTGGAGCAGACCCGCAAGCTGGTGGAAGACGATGGCGTGCTGGCGCTGTTCGGCTCGTCGGGCACCGCGGCGCAATCGGCCGTGCAGAAATATCTCAACACCAAGGGCGTGCCGCAGCTGCTGGTGTCCACCGGCGCCAACAAATGGAATCAGCCGAAGACCTTCAAATGGTCGACGCCGGCCTTTCATCTGTACGGCACCGAAGGCGAGATCCTCGCCAAATATCTGCTCTCCACCAAGCCCGACGCCAGGGTCGCGATCCTGATGCAGAACGACGACTTCGGCCGCGACTATGTGGCGGGCTTCAAGAAGGGCCTCGGCGACAAGGCCGCCAGGATGATCGTCAAGGAAGTCAGCTACGAGCTGACCGATCCGACGCTGGACTCGCCGATTGCCCAGCTGAAATCATCCGGCGCCGACGTGTTCTTCAATGTCTCGCTCGGCAAGGCGTCGTCGCAATCCTTCAAGAAAGCCTATGAGCTGGACTGGAAACCGCTGCAGCTGGTGGTCAGCCCCTCGGTCGGGCGCCAGTTCCTGGAAGCGGCCGGGCTGAACGCCGTGACCGGCATCATCGCGGCGACGCCGTACAAGCAGGTCTCGAGCCCGCGCTGGGCCCATGATCCCGACGTGCTGGCCTATCAGGCCTTCATGAAGAAGTATCTGCCCAATGAAGACCCGAAAAACGAGATCGGCTTCGCCGTCTATTCCTTCGCCTTCGTGATGGGCAAGATCATCGAGGCCTGCGGCGACGATCTCACGCGCGACAACCTTCTGTATCACGCCACGCATCTCACCAATCTCGCAGCCCCCTCGCTGCTGCCCGGCACCACCTACAATACCAGCCCGGACAACTACGTGCCGTTCAAGCGGCTGGTGGTGCAGAAATTCGACGGCCAGGACTGGGTGGAATTGCAGGCGGTTTCGGTGGAGTGAGGCGGCCGCGGCCCGGATGGCGCGCGCGCGATCCGGGCCGCAAGCCTGTGTTACTTCAATGCCGCCTCCACCTTGGCGATGCCGGCCACCGCGCACACGTCGTCCTTCTCGCCGCCGGGCGCGCCGGAGACGCCGATGGCGCCGATTCATCCGCACGCGTTGCGGCAATTCGTTGCTGCGATGCAGCCGCTGCCTGATGCGGCTTGCAACCTCCGCGATTAGGCATATAATCTCTTGATGGCACATCCGCTCAACCCTCTCTTCAACAACAGGCCCCGCGTCAGGGACACCTCCGATGAGCCTGTGCTGCGCCTGCGGGTGACGGAGGATGTGGACAGCGGACCACCGCCGGTGCCGGGCCGTCGGCAAGGCTGCAAGCGGCTGCACACCAATGCGACGGTGGCCGCCGTGCGCCGCTTCATCGAACAGACTACGCTGAGCCACCAGCAGATCGCGGCGCGCACCGGCGTCAGCAAGCACAGCGTGATGCGCTGGGCCCGCGACGGCGGCTGGCAGCGTCACCCATTGGCGCCCATCGCGAGCGAAAAGCTGCCCGGCGCCCGCGCCGGCCGCCGCCTGAAACTCCGCGTGCTGCGCGACAAACTGCAGGCGTTGGCCGAGCGCTGCGTCACCGACCTGTGGAACAGCCCCACGGTCGATCTCGACCGGCTGCTGCAGGCCATGCAGGTGGTGAAGATGGCGCGGCTGGAAACCATGGGCACCCGCCGCCCGCGCCGCCACCCCGATGCGCCCGCGCGCACCGGCCAGGAATGGTTCGATCGCGAGACCGCGATCCGCACTGCGCTACGCGAGATGCGCCGTGGCGGTGTGGATATCGATCGGATCCCGGATGAGGCGATGGGCATCACCGCTGTCAGTGAGAACACGATGCTCACTAACACGCAGCGCGCCGGGATCTATTACCGGCCGACAGTGAGCAGCAATGGAGTTGATCGGCTGGGGAACAAAGGAATTCTGGCCTTTACAAAACCCCAGCGTAGAGGTTGTGTGAGCTCGAAATAAAACCGGGGCTGACGATGACCGCAAAACTGCGAATTAAAGCGAAGGGGATTGAGATCGAGTGGGAAGGCGAGGTTGAGTATTTAAAAAAGGACCTCCCGGATCTAATCAGTGCCATCGTAGCCGCATTGGGCGTTGGCATACCCGACGACGAGGAAAGCCTAGAACAGCCTGCTCAACGGAAGACGGGAAGGACGTTCACTACCGTTTCGCTTGCGGCAAAAGCAAAGCCTGCCACAGCATCGGCCCTCTTCAAGGTGGCACTAGCAACTCTCCAGATCAGCGATAAACTACCATCGGCCACTACCGCTCAAATTCTCGCAGAGATGCGGAAGGCAACGCAGTATTTTAAGCCGGCGATGCCAACCAATATCCATAAGAACATCCAGACCTTGCTGTCCAAATCGGAAATCAATGAGCCTTCAGCTGGTTGCTACGTTCTGACGCAAACCGAGGCGGACAAGTTAGAAGCATTGGTATAGTGTAGTGACAGAACTCCGTGACGGCCTTGCGCGTCGAGATCTATCTAAGACAGATAAATATCTGCTGGTCGTTGCTCACCACGATGGGCCCGTAACAAATTCGAACATCAAAGTCATCGCCAAAGAGAACGGTTGGAGGGATGGCGCTCAATCGAATCCATCAGCATTCTTATCGAAAAGTAATAGTGCTCTTTTCCTGCCTACAGGCTGGACGTTAACCGGCCCTGGTCGAAGTGATCTCGAGCGCCGCGGAATAGTATCTCAGATCGGCGTGCTTACGCCGGTAACGCACGCGCTAGAAAAATACATCCTCGACCTGCACGACCCTGAAAAAGCTCGCTTCGTAGAAGAAGCAATCTCATGTGTACGCAACAAATCATATCGAGCTGCGATCGTTCTTACGTGGGTCGGCGCAGTTTGTCTTTTGTACGGATACGTAATTCGGGAGAAATTGGCAGAATTCAACAAAGAGGTTTACCGGCGATACCCTAAAAGCAAGCCCTCACTTAACGTCGATGACATCGCAAATGTCTTAAAGGAAAGCGAGTTCATGAACGTACTGGAACACCTTGGGGTTATTACGAAGGCCGAGAGTAAAGAGCTAATTGGTTGCTTGGATCGACGTAATACCGCAGGACATCCAAATTCCCACACGTTCACAGAGGTGGGCGTCGGAAATCACATTGAAACATTAGTATCCAACGTATACCTTCGATTTTGAACTTCCGTTTTACTAATTCCGCTCATCCGACCGCAATTGATACGGCTCGGAAAACTCTAACTTCTCAAGCTCGGCCTCTCCGGGAAGTTTCGGAATTTGAAGCCAGTATTTTGGTTCGCCCCCAATCTGACTAGGCGGAAGAAGTGGATCGGACAGGACATGATCGGAGAGGTCTAAATCGAAGAGCGGAATCTTCTGTCCTGGCATAATTGCGGCAAGTAAAGACCGGATACCTCCTAGCGCAGCCCAGGCAGACGCCTCGGATGGCGTATGGCCTTCGTGAGCTAAATCATTCCGCGCCTTTCTTGCAGCTGAAATTTGGGCAAGTGAAGCCACGCTCAAAATTCCTTTCTGACACAACATTTCGAGCTTCGCTGCTGCGGTCCAGGTTCGGTTATCACTTAATTGGTTCCTTCTCAATTTCGAAGGGACGCCTGCATTGGCCTCAACTTTCTGAATGATTTCAAAATCCCAAATATGTGAAACGATTTGCTCAATAACTATCCAGAGGTTTGAGAGTCCTGCTTCCCAATCTCGGCGAGCCACGCCTGTCACGCCCTTTAAAAGAAGGTCGCCTCTTAGTTTTGTAACTCGATCGAGGACACCTAATCCGGTGCGCATTGCAGTTTCTAAATTCGAAAGGCGGACATTACGCGGATCCAGCAGACGAATTGCCTCTAAGGGTGAGGCCCTCGCGTACCTAATCTGCTCATGGAAGCGATTTGAAGCAGCTTGGCCCGCTTTGCGGCTACGAACGTATTTCCAATCAAGTGCGAAACCGGTGTCCAATCCATCAGCGGAGATTGCCTCGCAATAAACGCCGCCGATCAACAAACCTGCTAGGCAGCGATTAAAAAACTGAACCGCGGCATGATCTACATTGAGGTCACACAGAGGAGGCAGCGCAAGCCCCCCATCTCGTGTAATGACCACATTGTAGGGCTGCCTTAATCCCACATCGATCGCTCCAACGATTTCGTGGAGCGTTGCGTAGTCCCAACTCTGATCGTTGATTTGCTCGATCGTAACCGACCAGGGCGGCAGGTGATCAGCGTCTATAATCCGGAAGGGAGACAGATATGTCATGAAGCACGGAACGCGACGTCTCGCGAGCGCCTCTTTAACATCCTTCGGGGGAGACTCCGCCATTGCGTCACGCTCCAGCATAGCTCTTACTTTCACGCCTTCTCCCCAAACAACTTATTCAACTCCCCGCCCTTCGCCCCCTGCGCAAAACTCGTAAACGTCCCCTGCTCCGCGATCTCCTTCGACGTGCCGATGAAGCCCGCCCAGGCCACCCGCGCCAGTGCGCCGCCGGTGCTGATGCGGCGGACGCCGAGAGAGGCCAGATGCTGCACCGTCATGGTCGGCTTGATGGTGAGCACATTGAGCGGCTTGGGGCTGATCGCCTTCACCAGCGTACTGATCTCTTCGTCGGTGGAGACGCCGGGCGCATAGAGGCAATCGGCGCCGGCCTCGGCGAAGGAGACGAGGCGCGCGGTGGTCTTTGTCAGGTCGCGCTCGCCATGCAGGAAGCCTTCGCAGCGCGCCACCAGCATGACGGCGGGATCGACGCTGTCGATGGCGGCGCGGGCGGCGGCGATGCGCGCCACCGCGAGGGCGTCGTCATAGAGCGGCGTGTCCGCGCGTCCCGTGGAATTCTCGATCGACAGGCCAGCGATGCCGGTTGTGACGGCGCGGGCGACATTCGCGGCGACGCCGTCGGGGTCGTCGGCAAAGCCGTTCTCGAAATCGGCATTCACCGGCAGGTCGGTGGCGGCGGAGAGATCTTTGAGGTGCGCGATGACATCGTCGGCGGTGACCTTGGTGTCGGGACGGCCGGTGGACCAGGCATAGCCGGCCGAGGTCGATGCCAGCGCCTTGAAGCCGAGATGCGCGAGATAGCGCGCCGAGCCGACATCCCAGGGATTGGGGAGCACGAAGCAGCCGGTGTCGTGGAGCTTGCGGAAAGCAGCGCGCTTGTCGGCGGTGGAGATCGGCATGAGGAGCCTCCCGGTTTTTGTTAGTCAGCCGTCATTGCGAGCCCGCGAAGTCGCCTTTGGCGATTTCGCTGAGCGAAGCAATCCAGACAGCCAAAAGCAAGGACTGGATTGCTTCGTCGCTGCGCTCCTCGCAATGACGGCTGTCCAGGTCAGAGCGCAGATCGCGCGCCGCGCCACCCGATTGCCGGTTGCCTCGATCTCCACTTTGTCCCGGACGCGATGCGGCATTCCTCCCGCCGCTTCGCAGAGACGGGACCGCCTCGAACGCCGGCGCCCGGGACGGTCCCGGTTCTGCGCAGCAGCGTTGCACGCTGCCGCGCGCCCGGGACAGGGATCGTTACTGCCCGGGCATGCCGCTCGCCAGCAGCGCTTCGAGCTTGTCGAGTTCGGGCGCGATATCGCGCGTGACGTCTTCGGCGCGGACCGCCAGCACGCGGTAGCCGCGCTCCTGCAGCCAGGTCTGGCGCGCGGCGCGGTCCTGCACGATCACGTCGGTCTCGCCGGGATTGACCAGCTCGATCGCGATGCGTTCGGGGAAACTGACGAAATCCGGGATGTGGCGGCCGACCGGGGTCTGGCGCTTGAATTGGCCTGCGAAGCGGCGGTCGGCGCGGAGCGCATCCCATAGCAGCCGCTCGGCATCGGTGGGGTTGCGGCGGAGCATGCGGGCGAGGCCGCGCACGGTGCCGCTCTCATGCGGCTGCTGGCCCTTGCCGTGTTCGGCCAAGAGCGCGCGCAGCCGCGTCGCCTGTTCGCCGTCGAGCACGCCGCCTTTGGCCGGGCCCTTCCGCCCTTCGGCAATGGCCATCACCACGCCGTGCAGCGTATGCATGTCCTGCTTGGTCGGCTCCATCCGGGTGAAGATGTTGCGCAAGTTGACCAGCATGGTGTCGCGCTTCTCGGGCGGGCGCAAAAATTCCACCTTGTCGAGCTCGGCGACGAGATTGTCGAAGAACGCGCCCATCTGGTGCTGCGACGCGCGCTCGGAACGCTCCGGCATGGCATAAGGCAGCGCATTCCCTGTCGCCTGCTTGAACCACTCGTAGCCGCAGAGAAGCACGGCCTGGGCGAGGTTCAGCGACGAGAAGGCGGGATTGACCGGGAAGGTGATGATGCGGTTGGCCAGCGCTACCTCCTCGTTCTGCAAGCCATAGCGCTCGCGGCCGAACAGGATGCCGGCGGTGGCGCCGGTGTTGATATGCGCGATGGTCTCGGCGGCGGCGGCCTCGGGCGCCATCACCGGCTTGGCCTGATCATGGGCGCGGGCGGTGGTGGCATAGAGCAACGTGCAATCGGCCACCGCCGCCTCCACGGTGTCGAACAGTTCGACGGCATTCAGCACATGATCGGCACCGGAGGCGGCGCGCTGGGCGTGCACATTGGGCCAGCCGTCGCGCGGCTTCACCAGGCGCAGCCGGGTCAGCCCGAAATTGCCCATGGCGCGCGCCGCGGTGCCGATATTCTCGCCGAGCTGCGGCTCCACGAGGATGACCACGGGGCCGACCAGATCGGCATGGGGCTTGGTGTGGTCGGTGCCTGAACCGGACATGGGCTTCGCTTTCTGAATCAAGATCTGAAGACGTTGAATCACCCTGTGAAGGTTCTGATTCAAGCCCCCAGGAGAGTGACCGGGCCGAGATCGAGACCGGCCGTTTTTCCGAACCACCAGAACAGCTTGGGCGCGGCTTTGAAGAACCCGGCCGAATCCTGTTGCCGGCCGGGCGGCGCCCGTTTGCTTTCGTCGAAGTTTCGGTTACGGCTGACAGGAACTTGAAAACGAAACCGCTTGAAACCGAAAACCACGGGCGACCCGCCGCCGATCTGGCTGCGCGGGATTATGGGAGGAATGGCATGCGCGCAAGATGGACACTGGCGATTGTGGGCGCGGCGGCGATGATCGCCGGCAGCCTGCTGGCGCATCTCACCCAGACCACCGGCGGCATCACCGTCGAGGACATCCGCTTCCAGGGCGCCAAGGGCCAGACCCTGAGCGCCCTCCTCTACACACCGCCCAATGCCACCGCGCAGACCCCGGCGCCGGGCATCCTGGCCGTCCACGGCTACATCAATTCGCGCGAGACCCAGGACGGTTTCGCCATCGAATTCGCCCGCCGCGGCTATGTGGTGCTGGCGCTGGACCAGAGCGGCCACGGCTATAGCGACGGCCCCGCCTTTGCCAACGGTTTCGGCGGCCCCGACGGCCTCGCCAAGCTGCGCAGCCTCCCCAATGTGGACAAGGCCAATATCGGTCTCGAGGGCCATTCCATGGGCGGCTGGACCGTGCTGGCCGCCGCCACCGCGATGCCGAACGATTACAAGGCGATGGTGCTGGAGGGCTCGTCCACCGGCAAGCCGTTCGCCGCCGACGGCACGCCGTCCTGGCCGCGCAACCTGGCGCTGGTGTTCGCCAAATACGAGGAGTTCTCGACGCTGATGTGGGGCGTGCCGAAGGCGCGCGACACGGTGTCGAGCCCGAAACTGTGGGCGCTGTTCGGGACGTCCGCGGCGGTCGAGCCGGGCAAGGTCTATGGCGACATCGCCCAGGGCAATGCGCGGGTGCTGTACACCCCGGCCATCACCCACCCGGCCGAGCACATCTCGCATGAGGCGATCGGTTACGCGCTGGACTGGTTCGGCAAGACCCTGACCGGCGGCACGCCCAAGCCCGCGTCCGACCAGATCTGGTTTCGCAAGGAGATCGGCACCGGCATCGCTTTGCTGGGGTTTGTCGCCTTCCTGCTCGGCATCTTCGACGGGCTCTTGGAAGCGCGGATGTTTGCCCGGCTGATCCTGCCGACGCCTGTCGGCGGCGAGGTGGCGGCGGTGACGCCGGTGGAGCGTGGCCGCTGGCTCGGCGCGCTCCTGCTGTCGGTGCTGATCCCGGCTTTGACGTACTACCCGGCCTTTGCGCTGGCCGGCGCGTTCGCCAAGCCGTCGAGCTTTCTGCCGCAGACCATCACCAACCAGATCGCGATCTGGGCGCTGATCAATGCGGTCATCGCGCTGGCGCTGATGCCCTTCGCACCGAAACGCGCCTCGCGCCGCGGCATCGTCGCGCTGTCGATCGGCATTGCGCTCGCCACGGTGGCGGCGGGCTACCTCGCGCTGTGGCTGGCCGACCGGCTGTTCACCGTCGATTTCCGGTTCTGGATCGTGGCGCTGAAGCTGCTCAGCGCCAAGCAGGCGCAGATGGTGTTGATCTATCTACCGGCGATCACGCTGTTCTTCGTGATCGCGCTGCATGTCATGCACCGCAATTTCTCGACCCTGTCGGCGTCGCGGCCGGCGGTGTATCTGACCAACATCGCAGCACTCTCGCTGGGCTTCGTGATTTTGCTGGGCGTCCAGTACGGCGCGCTGTTCCTCAACGGCCAGCTGATCGACCCCGCCCCGGCGCTGATCACCTCGGTGCCGCTGAACACCATCGTGGCGATCCAGTTCGTGCCGGTGATGGCGATCGTGGCGGTCATCGCCACCTTCACCTGGCGGCGGACCGGCTCGAGCCTGCCGGGTGCGCTGATCTGCAGCCTGTGGGTGACCTGGTATATCGTCGCAGGCACCGCGACCCAGGCCGCGTTCTAGGGCAGAAATCAGGCGGAAACTGCATAACGGCTCGGCTTTCGCCGGGCCGTCCACGGTGCTATAGCCCCGGTACGAACCCCCTCCCGCAACGCGCTAAAGGCCCGATTCCCCATGGCAAAAATCAAGGTAGCCAACCCCGTCGTCGAACTCGACGGCGATGAGATGACTAGAATCATCTGGCAGTACATCAAGGACAAGCTGATCAACCCGTTCCTTGACGTCAATCTGATGTATTTCGACCTCGGGATGGAATACCGCGACAAGACCGACGATCAGGTCACCATCGACGCCGCGCATGCGATCAAGAAATACGGCGTCGGCGTGAAATGCGCCACCATCACTCCCGATGAAGCGCGCGTGAAGGAATTCAACCTCAAGCAGATGTGGAAGTCGCCGAACGGCACCATCCGCAACATTCTCGGCGGCGTCATCTTCCGCGAGCCGATCATCTGCTCGAACGTGCCGCGTCTGGTTCCCGGCTGGACCAAGCCGATCATCATCGGCCGCCACGCGTTCGGCGATCAGTATCGCGCCACCGATTTCAAGTTCCCCGGCAAGGGCACGCTGACGATGAAGTTCGTCGGCGAAGACGGCAGCGTGATTGAGCGCGAAGTGTTCCAGTCGCCCGGCGCTGGCGTGGCGCTGGCCATGTACAACCTCGTCGACTCGATCCGCGACTTCGCCCGCGCCTCGATGAATTACGGCCTGTCCCGCAAGGTCCCGGTCTATCTGTCGACCAAGAACACCATCCTCAAGGTCTATGACGGTCGCTTCAAGGACATCTTCCAGGAGATCTTCGACGCCGAGTTCAAGACCAAGTTCGACGCCGCCGGCCTCACCTACGAGCATCGCCTGATCGACGACATGGTCGCCGCGGCGATGAAGTGGTCGGGCGGTTACGTCTGGGCTTGTAAGAACTACGACGGCGACGTGCAGTCCGACACCGTGGCACAGGGCTACGGCTCGCTCGGCCTGATGACGTCGGTCTTGTTGACGCCGGACGGTCAGGTGGTGGAAGCCGAAGCCGCCCACGGCACCGTGACGCGTCACTACCGCGAGCATCAGAAGGGCAAGGAGACCTCGACCAATTCGATCGCGTCGATCTTCGCCTGGACCCAGGGCCTGTCGCATCGCGCCAAGCTCGACAACAATGCCGAACTGGCGAAGTTTGCCAAGACGCTGGAGAAGGTCTGCGTCGACACCGTCGAAGCCGGCTACATGACCAAGGATCTCGCGCTCCTGGTCGGCGCCGACCAGCGCTGGCTGTCGACCACGGGCTTCCTCGACAAGGTCGCGGAAAAC
>JAPLPC010000061.1 GCA_026400425.1 Hyphomicrobiales bacterium
CCCGGTTTCGTGCCGGCTTACATTCGCCCGCTGTTCTGCCGCGGCATCGGTCCGTTCCGCTGGGCGGCGCTGTCGGGCGATCCCGAAGACATTTACAAGACCGACGCCAAGGTGAAAGAGATTCTCGGGCACAACAAAGCCCTGGTGAACTGGCTCGACATGGCCCGCGAGCGCATTCAGTTTCAGGGCCTGCCCGCGCGCATCTGCTGGGTCGGCCTCGGCGATCGGCACCGGCTCGGACTCGCCTTCAACGAGATGGTCGCATCCGGTGAGTTGAAGGCGCCGATCGTTATCGGCCGCGATCATCTCGATTCTGGTTCTGTAGCCAGCCCGAACCGCGAAACGGAAGCCATGAAGGATGGCTCCGACGCGGTATCCGACTGGCCGCTACTCAACGCGCTGCTGAACTGTGCATCCGGCGCGACCTGGGTTTCGCTGCATCATGGCGGCGGCGTCGGCATGGGCTTCTCGCAGCATTCCGGCATGGTCATCGTCGCCGATGGCACGGCGGAAGCTGCCAGGCGACTCGAACGCGTATTGTGGAACGACCCCGCCACCGGCGTCATGCGCCATGCCGACGCCGGCTATGACATCGCCATCGCCTGCGCCGAAGAGCACGGGCTCAACCTGCCCTCGCTGCATGCGAAGAGCTGACGCCCCCGTGAAGATTTTCCGCGCGACGGACTACAGAACCATGCCGTGGAAGAACGGCATGGGCTCGACCACCGAGATCGCGATCTCTCCGGCCGATGCGACGCTCGACGATTTCGACTGGCGGATCAGCATGGCCCACGTCGCAAGCGACGGACCGTTCTCGTCATTCGCAACGATCGATCGCACGCTGCTGGTGCTCGAAGGCAACGGCATCGACTTGTCCGTTGACGCACGCGCACCGGTCCGGATCGATCGCGACACGATCCATTCCTTCCCGGGCGATCAGCCGACAGCAGCCCGATTGGTTGCAGGCCCTATCACCGACCTCAATGTGATGACGCGGCGCGATGTGCTGTCGCATTACGTTCAGCGCGTCAGGATCAGTGGTCACGAGGAATACGTGATCGATACGCAAACGATCATCATCGTCGAACGGGGGCAACTCGAAGTCGCCAGCCCGACATCGACGATATTGCTCGACGCGCATGACGCCGTCATTGCCGATCCATCGGTCAAGATCCTGACGCTGAGCACGCGCGTCGATACATGCATCGTCGCTATTCGGCTGCGATCGCGTGCCGCTTGTTCCGACATGGTCGCCCCGGCGTCGCCTGTCGATCCGAACCGCGACTGAATCGGCTGCGTCATGACGTCATTGTGAGCTGGTCTTCGACCGCGGCCCGCTGTTTATAAAGGTTCTAATCGCAAAATCCGGTATCGCTTGACCTGACCTGATGGCTGCTCGACAAGGTCCGGCATGACGACCCCCGAACCGTCTTCCACCGCGACAGCGGATCATCACATGCGCCTGGGCGAGGCTCCGCGCGGCTTCGTCGGCACCATCGTCGCGCTGCATCAGGATGCAGCGGGGGCGACCTCCCATGAACTGGAGCAGCATCTGCTCGAAATGGGCTTCACCGAAGGGGCAAGGGTCGAAATCCTGCATCAAGGCGCAATCAGGCAGGATCCCATCGCGGTACGTGTCGACAACATCACGATCGCCGTGCGCCGGCGCGAAGCAATGGCAGTTCTGGTAAAATGACGACTTCAGACGTGACCGGCGAGCGTTACAATCTCGCGCTGGTCGGTGTTCCCAACAGCGGCAAGACGTCGCTGTTCAACGCCCTGACCGGCAGCCGCCAGAAGGTGGCGAACTATGCCGGCGTCACCGTCGAGCGCAAGTCGGGCGGTTTCGTCACCCCTGCCGGCCGCCAGGTGACGTTGCTCGATCTGCCCGGCACCTACTCGCTGCGCGGCCGCAGCCCCGACGAAATCATTACCCGCGACGTCGTGCTCGGCAAGCGTGCCGGCGAAATGCCGCCGGACCTCGTGCTGTGCATCGCCGACGCCACCAATCTGCGACTTACGCTGCGGCTGATTCTCGAATTGAAGCGCACCGGGCGGCCGCTGCTGATGGTGCTGAACATGTTCGATATCGCCAAACGGCGCGGTATCACCATCGATGTCGATGCGATGTCGGCGGCACTCGGCATTCCCGTCATCACCTCGATCGCGGTGAAGAAAGGCGGCGCCGACGCATTGCGCGCGCGCACCGACGAGTTTGCAGGCCATCTGCCGGGCCCGACCGCCGCGACCGAATGGGTACCGACCAGCATCGCCGACCTGAAAGCCTATCAACGCGAGGCCGACCGTATCATCCGTGAAACGGTGACGATGCCGACCAGGCCCGACTCCCTGACCACCCGTGTCGATGCCGTCGTCCTGCATCCGGTCGGCGGCCTTGTGATCCTTGCCACCATTCTGTTCGTCATGTTCCAGGCGGTGTTCAGCTGGGCAGCACCCTTGATGGAGCTGTTGTCAGACTCGTTCGGCGCACTCGGTGCTCTGGTGGCGCAAGTGCTGCCCGAGGGCTTGCTGCAAAGCTTCCTGCAGAACGGCCTGATCGCCGGCGTCGGCAGCGTGCTAGTGTTCCTGCCGCAGATCATCATCATCTTCCTGTTCATCCTGTTGCTGGAAGACTTCGGCTACATGGCCCGCGCCGCATTCCTGATGGATCGCATCATGGGCGGCGCCGGCCTGCATGGCCGCGCCTTCATCCCGCTGTTGTCGAGCTTTGCCTGCGCCATTCCCGGCATCATGGCGACGCGCGTGATTGACAACCGCCGCGACCGCCTCACCACCATCCTGATCGCGCCGCTGATGACATGCTCGGCGCGCATTCCGGTCTATACGCTGATCATCGCAGCCTTCATTCCGGCCACGGACGTCTGGGGCTGGATCAATCTGCAGGGTCTGGTGATGTTCGGGCTCTATGTCATCGGCATCGCCAGCGCGCTCGCGGTGTCCTTCGTCATCAAGTTTTTCATGCTGCGCGATTATCAGCCGGCGCCGTTCATGCTCGAATTGCCCGATTACAAATTGCCGCGCCTCAAGAGCATCTTCATCGGCGTCACCACGCGTGCAAAGATGTTCCTCCAGCGTGCTGGCACCACCATCCTGTCGATGATGATACTGATCTGGTTCCTGGCCTCGTTCCCGCAACCGCCGGCCGGCGCCGAAGGTCCGGCGATCGACTACAGCCTGGCTGCGATGATCGGCAAGGCGCTGGAGCCGCTGTTTTCAGCGATCGGCTTCAACTGGCAGATCGTGGTCGCGCTGATCCCCGGCATGGCCGCGCGCGAAGTCGCGGTCGGCGCGCTCGGCACCGTCTATGCCATCGAGGGCGGCAAGGAAGCCGCCGATGCCATCGGGCAGGCGCTGGCCAGCAAATGGAGCCTTGCCACCGCGCTGTCGTTCCTGGCCTGGTTCGTGTTCGCCCCGCAATGCGCCTCGACGCTGGCGGTGATCCGCCGCGAAACCGGCGGCACCAAATGGATGGTGATCACCTTCGTCTACATGTTCGCGCTGGCCTATCTGGCGAGTTTGATCACCTACAAGATCGCGGTGGCGGCGGGATTGGGCTGAGGCTCATCAACCGTCATTGCGAGCGCAGCGAAGCAATCCAGAAAGCTAACAGGGAAGACTGGATTGCTTCGTCGCGAGGGCTCCTCGCAATGACGGAAAATGGTGGTCTAAAATCCCGCGGCGTGTCCATCCTTGCGTGGATCGGAACCGGCGACGTAGCCGCCGTCGATCCGGCGGACCAGCTGCGCGCCGCCGAAGCCGAAGGCTGAGTCCGGTGGCTCGCGCACGATCACATGACCGCGGCGCGCGAGATCGGCGGCGACCTCGTCCGACACGCCGTTCTCGATTGCGACCTTGAGCCCGTCGACATAGCGCCAGCGCGGCGCATCCGCGGCGGTCTGCGGATCCTGCCCCCACAGCTGCATGCGCAACATCATCTGCAGATGGCCTTGCGCCTGCATCGGCCCGCCCATCAAACCGAACGCCATCAACGGCGCATCGCCCTGCATGACGAAGCCGGGAATGATGGTCTGGAACGGGCGCTTGTTGGGTCCGACCTGATTGGGATGGCCCTCATCCAGCACGAAGCCGAAGCCGCGATTCTGCAGGCTGATGCCGGTGCCGGGCACCACCACGCCGGAGCCGAAGCCGGAATAGTTCGACTGGATATAGGACACCATCATGCCCGCGGCATCGCCGGTGGACAGGCACACAGTGCCGCCTGTGGTCGGCGCACCAGCGCCGAAATCCTGCGCTCGGCTGCGGTCGATCAGTTTCGCGCGCGCGGCCAGATAGGACGGGTTCTGCAGATGTGCAACCGTGACATCGCGCATGTAATCGAGATCGGCGGCGTAGGCATAGATATCCGCGAATGCGAGCTTGGTCGCCTCGATCTGCAGATGCAATGCATCGGCACTATCGAGCTTAAGCCCGTCCACACCCGCCGCCTGGATGATGCCGAGCGCCATCAGGGCCACGATGCCCTGCCCATTCGGCGGGATCTCATGCAGCGCCGTGTCGCCGAAGGCCTGGCTGATGGTACCGCACCAATCGTTGCGATGCGCGGCCAGATCGGCCTCGTCTAGCACCGCGTTATGGTCGCGCGCGAAATCGGCGATACGCTTCGCCAGTTCGCCGCGATAGAACGCCTCGCCCTTGGTTGCGGCAATCAGCTTCAACGAATGGGCGTGACCGGGCATGCGAAACAGTTCGCCTGCCACGGGGGCGCGACCATTCGGCATGAAGCATGCGGCGAAGCCCGGCTTGGTCTTCAATTCCTCGGCGCCGCGACGCCAGAGTTCGGCAATCACCGGCGACACATGGAAGCCGTTCTCGGCATAGGAAATCGCCGGCTCGAACAGCTGCGCGAAGGGCAGCTTGCCGAAGCGCTCGGACAGATCGACCCAGGCCGACACGGCGCCGGGCACGGTGACGCTCTCCCAGCCGCGATGCGGGAAAGTCTTCTGCTCCGCAAAGCGCTCCGGCGTCCAGGCCGCCGGCGAGCGGCCGGAAGCATTGAGGCCGTGCAATTGGCTGCCGTCCCACAGGATGCAATAGGCGTCCGAGCCGATGCCGTTGCCGGTCGGCTCGAGCACGGTCAGGGCGATGGCCGCCGCCAGTGCCGCGTCAAGCGCATTACCGCCGCGCTCCAGCATGCGCAAACCGGCCTGGGTCGCCAGCGGCTGCGAGGCGGCCACCACATTGCGCGCCATCACCGGCGAGCGGCGGGAGGCATAGAGGCCATCATATCGGTACTGCATGCGTCACGCGTCCTCAATCAGATGCAATCATCGCGTCCTTCTTATCGGCATTCGCACCTGCCGAATAGACGAGCTGGTTTGCCCATATCGGGGCTACGCTGACGAGCCCCTCGACGGCCGCGGCTTCATGGTGATGCCCGGCGAGCCGAGGAGCGCTCGCCGGGGCTAAATTGAGCCGGGCGCAAGCTGACGGAGATGTCGCCGCTGTCGTTTCCGATGGCGTGGCCATCGAATGAACGAGCGAGCCTGAAGATCGTAGGGTGGGCAAAGCGAAGCGTGCCCACCATCATCGCATCGCATGGAGACTTGGTGAGGAAGACGTGGCGGGCACGGGGTGAAGAGCCCCTTTGCCCACTTACGTAAGTTGCATCTCGTGACGATAGAGAGGGAACGCCCTTACACCCGCTCGATGATGATCGCTGGCGCCATGCCGCCGGCGGCGCACATGGTGACGAGGCCGCGCTTCAAGTTGCGGCGCTCGAGTTCGTCGAGGATGGTGCCGACCAGGATCGCGCCGGTGGCGCCGATCGGATGGCCGAGCGCGATCGAGCCGCCATTGACGTTGACCTTGCTGGTGTCGAGATCGAGATCGCGGATGAACTTGGCGGCGACCACCGCGAAGGCTTCGTTGATCTCCCAGAGGTCGATGTCGTCCTTGGTGAGCCCGGCCTTCTCCAGCACCTTCTTCGCAGCCGGTACTGGCGCATTGAGCATCAGCGTTGGGTCATCGCCGATATTGGCCATCGCCACGATGCGCGCACGCGGCTTCAGGCCATGCTTCTCGGCATAGGCCTTCGAGGTCAGCAGCAGCGCTGCAGCGCCATCGACCACGCCCGACGAATTGCCCGCGTGATGGAAGTGCTTGATCTCCAGATCCGGATATTTCTGGTTGATCTGCTTGCGATAGGTGGTGCCCTGGTCGTCGAGCGGATAGTCGGCCATCGCCGTGAAAGCAGGCTTCAGCGCGGCAAGGCCTTCGGCGGTGGTGTCCGGACGCGGATATTCGTCCTTGGCGAGAACGACGTTGCCGTCGTCGTCGGTCACCGGGATGATGCTCTTGTCGAAGCGGCCTTCCTTGATGGCAACGGCAGCGCGGCGCTGGCTTTCGAGACCGAGCGCATCGAGCTGCTCGCGGGTAAAGCCTTCCATCGATGCGATGGCGTCGCCGCAGATGCCCTGATGCGACTGCGGATGCACTTTGGCGAGACGCTTGTTGCCCGAACCCATGCCGAGCGGTGGCTTGCCGGCCGCCATGTCCTCGGCAGCCATTGCACCGGTCAGCGACATCATCTCGGTGCCGCCGGCGATGACGACGTCTTCCATGCCCGACATGATCTGGGCTGCTGCGAAGTTGACCGCAGTGATACCGCCGCCGCAGAAGCGGTCGAGGGTGGTACCGGAAGCCTTGGTGTCATAGCCGGCATCGAGCGCCGCCATGCGGCCGAGATCGCCGCCCTGCTTGCCGCGCTGGGTCGAGGTGGACCAGATGATGTCATCGACATCGGCGGTGTTGAGCTTATTGCGCTCGGCGATCGCTTTCAGGACGGTGGCAGCGAGATGCTGCGGGTGATGTTCGGCGAGCTTGCCCTTGCCGACTTTGCCGATACCGCGCGGGGTGCGGACTGCGTCGATGATATAAGCGTCGGCCATAGGTCTTCCTCCAGATTTTACAGTGTTTTTCTGGATCCGAGATTGGCCAAGCGGGAGGCGAAGTCAAGGCGCAGCGACGGTATGCGCACCTGCCAAAAATAGCAGGCCCACCAATCTGGTCGGCCGCGATCTAGGGCTGCAGCAGGAATGCCAGCGCCGTCTCGCAGCGATCCTCGACCTTCAGCGTGAGCAGATCGTCGGCGCGCGTGCGGCCGAGATTCACCGCCGCGATGGGAATGCCCTGCTTCACCGCCATCTGGACGAAGCGAAAGCCCGAATAGACCATCAGCGAGGAGCCGACGACCAGCATGGCATCTGCCGCCTGCAATCTGTCCCGGGCTTCATCGACCACCTCACGCGGCACGGTTTCGCCGAAGAACACGACGTCGGGTTTCAGCACACCGCCGCAGGCAATGCAGGACGGCACATCGAAGGCCGCAAATTCGGCGTGTTCGAGATCGGCGTCGCCATCAGGCGCATCCGGGGCATCGAGCCCCAGCCAGGCGGGATTGCGATGGCCGAGGTCGTGCTGAAATTCGCCACGCGGCATTTTCAACCCGCAACCCATGCATCGCACCTGATCGAGGCGCCCGTGCAAATCGATCACGCGCTCGCTGCCGGCGCTCTGATGCAGCCGATCGACGTTCTGTGTCAGCAGGATTTCGCTGCGTCCGGCCTGTTCCAGCCGCGTCAAGGCATGATGGGCGTTGTTGGGCAGCGCATGACCGAAGCTGCGCCAGCCGACCATGCTGCGGGCCCAATAACGCTTGCGGGTCGCCTCCTTGGTCATGAAATTGTCATAGGTGACCGGCGGCGTCCGCTTCCAGTTGCCGCTGGCATCACGATAATCGGGAATGCCCGAAGTGGTGCTGCAGCCCGCGCCCGTCAGCACGAACAGACGCCGGTGGCGATCCACGAAATCTTCGAGCAATCCGTTCTCAATCATGACGTTGATTTATGTCTGCGGGAGCGAAAGTCCAGTCGGTCTGATCTGCCACCTGTGCAGAGGTAACATTATCAGACGAAGATCCGGGCGTGCCGTTGCGGCTGAGGCAAGCTGCCTGTTAGGATACCGCCTCGCAATGAGGCCAATTCGTAGAGTGAGTCATGACCCTGCAGTCCAAAGTCGCTTTCACGTCGCGCGAGCAGTTCATGCAGTTCGTCCAGGACGAGCTCAACAAGTTCGAGAGCACCGAGCGGGAATTGCGCAAGAGTGCCAAAAAGGATCGCGTGAGAGAGCTCAAGCTGCCCGAGGAGCTGGCAAACTAAGGAAACTCGGAACTTTGCGACACGCGTCGCGACCAAGAGTCTTGAGCTACGTCAGCCGGGGAACTAGGTCCCCTTCTCGATAGTCACCTTGATGGACTTTTGTTTTGCTGCAACTTTTCTTTGTCTGCAACTCACCGCATCAACCGCGCGATCATCTCGCCACCCGATTATTTCATATTCCTTTCATCAAGCGCCTTTAGCGAATTCCATTCATACTTGAAAATGTATCGAGGAAATGGCGAAGTCATCGAAACTGGTCGCGACCAAGCGAGGCAAGATTCTTCTTGTTCGCCGCTGCAAGGATGGTCTGTGGATGTTTCCCGGCGGCCGCAAATTGCCGCGGGAGAATGACAAGGTCTGCCTGCGTCGGGAAATCAAGGAGGAGCTGCCCAAGCTGAAGCTCGGCCGATTGAAGCTCTGGAAGGAAGTCAAGGCGACCAACCGGCATTCCGGCCGCAAAATGAGCGACTCCATCTTTATCGCCGACAAGGCCACAGGCCAGCTCGCCATCGGCGACAAGAAGGAAATCGATCGCGCCGTCTGGCGCAAGCCCCGCAG
>JAPLPC010000490.1 GCA_026400425.1 Hyphomicrobiales bacterium
ATGCGATCACCGTGGGTGATGGCTTTGCAGCGGCCACCAGGATGGGCCCGCTGGCGCATGCGCGCCGCATCGATTCCATCGAGCGGTTCGTCGAAGATGCGCGCAACCGCAACATCGCGGTATCAGCGGGCGGCGAGCGCTGCGGCAATCAGGGCTTCTTCTATCGCCCAACCGTGCTGACGGCTGTCGATGACGACTGTATGGCCTCGAATGTCGAACCATTCGGGCCGCTGGCGGCGACGGCACCATTCCGCACCATGGATGATGCTATCCGTCTCGCCAATCGTTTGCCATTCGGGCTGGCGTCCTATGTGATGACCCACGACATGCGCAATGCATCGGCAATCGCGGAAGCCATCCAGAGCGGCAATGTGGTGATCAATCACTGGCAGGCATCGCTGCCGGAAACACCGTTCGGCGGCACAAAGGATTCGGGCATCGGCAGCGAAGGCGGCATCGAGGGCCTTCAGGAGTTCCAGGCCATCAAATATGTGAGCCAGTTTGCGGGCTGATGGTGCATCGACCAAATGCCTTGATTGTCACGCCAGAAGCTGTACCGATGGTCAGGCAAGCCGACGAAGGCCGCTAGCTCTCAGCTCAAGCCTTGCTTCACCGCGTTGTTCAGCACGCGAAGCCGTACCCGTTCGAGGGCTTCTGAAACGACAGGCTCGCTCAATATCTCATGAACGCTGGAAATGGTCGTCGCTGCGTCTGCGGAATTGAGTTGCAAGTGCCCTCTCAGCAGGTTCTGCGCTTCGTCGATTGCGCGAACGATGACGTCAAGATCTTCAGCTTCTTTCATCGTCACTCTCAATCATAGTCTGCGACTAGATATCAATGCCGCCGCTTCCTAGCGGTTCCCGCGGCCTTTGTCGTAACTGACTCGACCCAACCGCTATGCAACGTGTAGCGGTTCCATCTACGGGCAACCAACCGAACTCATAAAACGTTAGCAATTTGACATGTACAACCTAAAGACAACTACTAAGATTCGGCACCGAAGTTGCGCTTTATCGGATTAGGAATGAACGTCTGCGAGCCGGAACCTGCGATCGTTCGTCCTGCATTAGGGTATTGAACCAGCATGTTTCATTTTGGAGGAATTGCCAGAACGCGAACCGAGTCGGCGCAGCTGGCTGCCATCAAGCGTTCTCAGGCCGTGATCGAGTTTGCGCTCGATGGAACCGTCATCACCGCCAACGAGAATTTCCTCGAAGTTCTCGGATACGAACTTTCAGAGATCGTCGGCAAGCACCACAGCATGTTCCTCGAACCGGAAGCGCGGGAGTCGGCCGACTATCGCCCGTTCTGGTCGGCGCTGAATCGCGGTGAGTTCAAAAACGGGGAATTCAAGCGGCTCGCCAAGGGCGGACGAGAAGTCTGGATCCAAGCCTCCTACAATCCCGTCCTTGACGGAAGCGGCAGGACTATCAGTATCATCAAATTTGCGGCTGATACCACGGCAGCCAAGTTCAAGGCTCTCGGCGACAGCGGCAGGATCGCTGCGATCGACCGCGCGCAGGCGGTGATCGAATTCAAGCTGGACGGAACGATCGTCACGGCGAACAAGAACTTCCTGGACACCGTCGGCTACAGCCTGGCCGAAATCGAAGGCCAACATCATCGCATGTTCGTGGATCCGGCGGAGCGTGACAGCGCCGCCTACCGTAAATTCTGGGACGATCTATCGCGCGGCGAATATCAGGCAGCTGTGTTCAAACGGATTGGCAAGGGCGGCAAGAAGGTCTGGATCCAGGCCTCCTACAATCCAATCTTCGACGACAAGGGGCGCGTGATTGCCGTCGTGAAATTCGCCACCGACATTACCGCAGCAAATATGAAGGCGGCCGATACCAATGGTCAAATCGATGCGATCCTGAAATCGCAGGCCGTGATCGAGTTCGCTCTCGATGGAACCATCCTGTCGGCGAACAAGAATTTCTGCGATACGCTCGGCTATCCGCTTTCCGAGATCAAGAACAAGCACCACAGTATGTTTGTGGATCCGCACGAACGAACTGCACCGGAATATGCGGAGTTTTGGAAGGATCTGGCGTCGGGCGTTTTCAAGGCGGGCGAGTACAAGCGGATCGCGAAAGGCGGGCGTGTGGTCTGGATCCAGGCATCCTACAATCCCATCTTCGACCTGGACGGCAAACCGGTCAAAGTCGTCAAGTTTGCAAGCGACGTGACCGTGCAGGCTGTCGGCCGCGCTAAAGCGGAGAATGCGCGCGGATTTATCGATTCGGTCGCGGCCGGCAGCGAAGAGATGAGTGCCTCGATCCGCGAGATTTCGGAGACCATGGCGAAGTCCCGGCTCAGCGCCGAAACTGCGGTCGATCAGGTCAGGTCCGCCGACGAGCAGGCAAAGCGTCTCACCGACGCCACGAGTGCGATGGGCGGCATCGTCGAACTCATCGGCAACATCACCGGACAGATCAATCTGCTGGCACTGAATGCCACGATCGAGTCAGCTCGTGCTGGCGAGGCGGGGCGGGGCTTTGCGGTTGTCGCGTCTGAAGTAAAAAATCTCGCTAGTCAGGCCAAGAGCGCAACAGATAAGATCAATTCGGAGATCGAGGCGCTGAACAGCATTTCCGGCGATGTCGTAACCGCATTGATTGCGATCCGTGCCGCGATCACCGAGGTCGAAGAATACGTCAATTCAACTGGCGCAGCAGTCGAGGAACAAACGACTGTAACGGCAGACATGTCCGCCAACATGCAACGAGCATCAGCTGAACTTGCGGTTTGAATGCCTGCTAAGCGACATGACAGGCGAGGCGTTGATATTGCTAATAACCGCTACGGCTCAGACATCGGGCGTATCAGCTTCGTTGAGTTAGCTGCTTGGTAGACCCAATAAGGCTGTTTGACACCGATGCGTTTCGGTTGGCAAGCCAGGCAAAAATCTCGACCGGGGGTAGCGGTTTTGAGAAAAAATAGCCTTGGAAGCCTTTGCAGCCGAGATCCTTCAAAATGTTCAACTGCCCGATGTCTTCGACACCTTCGGCAATGCATCCAATCTTCATCTTGCTGCAAAGCGCAATGATGGCAGCAAGGAGATCGCGGCCCTCCGTGGTGCCGGCATCCGCAACAAAGCACCTGTCGATCTTGACCCTGTCGATTGGAAGTCTTCGTAGATAACCGAGGCTGGAATATCCAGTACCGAAGTCGTCGAGCG
>JAPLPC010000034.1 GCA_026400425.1 Hyphomicrobiales bacterium
CGACTTTTACCCCGTTGTGCATGATCTGCACCTGTTGGCCGTCGAGAAGGGAGAAGACCTTGCCGGCGTCTGCCACCTTGGCGAGGACGTCGCAGTCGCGACAGGCAATGGTCATTTCCGCGCGTATTGCATTGTCCAGCAGTACGGGCGGAAAAATGAATTCAGACATGGTGGCTTGGTTTCCCTAACGGCGACGGACCACGTCTTACCGAATTTCAGTCAGAAACCATAGCGGCTTGCTGCGCGGCCCCTCCCCCCACCCCGCATGAAGCTCTGCTAGGAAGCGTTGCCGGAACCCAGCTAGTTCAGCGTTCGTCGGCGATCACCTTCCCGTCATTGGGCAGGGAGCCTGGGGCCACGAGTTCGACTGTCCCGCCGAGCTTACTGACCGCCCGTAGGGTGGCAATAACCGCTTCTTGCAGGCTGGCATCGCCATTGGCCTCGGCTCGCAACACCATGGTGTCGCTTTCACCAGTGCGGGAAACGACCAGCCGCAAACGGCCGAGTTCCGGGTGCTTCTTGCCGACCTCCGCAATCTGCTCGGGACGCACGAACATGCCTTTGACCTTGGTGGCCTGGTCGGCGCGGCCCATCCAGCCCTTGATGCGCGTATTGGTGCGCCCGCACGCGCTACGGCCGGGCAGGGCGGCGGTGAGGTCGCCGAGCGCCAGCCGGATCCAGGGATGGTGCGGGTTCAGCGAGGTCACAACGATTTCGCCGACATCGCCCGCAGCCACGGGATCACCGGTGCCGGGGGTGACGATTTCCAGAATCAGGTCCTCGTTGACGATCATCCCGTCCCGGGCCGGGCTCTCATAGGCGATGAAGCCGAGATCGGCGGTGGCATAGGCCTGATAGGCGTCGATGCCCCTGGCCTTGATTTCGGCCTGCAGGGAGGGCGGAAAGGCTGCGCCTGACACCAGTGCCCGCTTGATCGAGGCAACGTCGCGCTGGGCCTTGTCTGCGGCGTCCAGCAGGATCTTGAGTAAGTCGGGGGTGCCCGTATAGGCCGCCGGGCGATAGGTTTCGATCAGCTCCAGCTGCTGATCGGTATTGCCGGGGCCGGCGGGGATGATGGCGCAGCCGAGCGCCCGGGCTGCGCCGTCGAAGATGAAGCCGCCGGGGGTGAGGTGATAGCTGAAGGTGTTGAGCACGATGTCGCCCGGCTGGAACCCGGCGGCATGGAGCGCGCGCGCCCCGCGCCAGGGGTCGGCCTGCCTCGATTCGGGCTCGAAAATCGGGCCGGGCGAGGTGAACAGCCGGCCGAACGAGCCCGGTTGGGCGGCGATGAAGCCGCCGAACGGCGGCTTGGCCCTGTGCAAGGCTGGCAGTTCCGATTTTCGCAGCACCGGCAGCCGCGCCAGCGCCTCCGGGCTGACGATGGCAGCCGGGTTGATGCCTTTCAGATGCTCCGCATAGGCCGGTGCCTGCATGGCATGGCGCAGCGCGTCCGGCAGGCGGGAGAACAGATTGGCGTGACGGTGCGACGGGTCGCAAGTCTCGAGGCTGTCGAAGTGGCGCATCTGGCATGTCCTGCTGGTTGCGACGTTGCGGTCATTCCTAAGGCCCGCGCGATCGTGCTACGGGGACGTCATGTCGCCTGAACGCATTGTCCAATGGCTCGAGAGCTGGGGCCATCTTGATCTCCCGGCCGCGTGCGTTCTGGCGGCCCTCGTCACGGCGTCGTCGTTCCTGCCGTTTCCGCGCACCTTCGTCGTCATCGGCGCGGGTGCCGCATTCGGCATGCAGTCGCTGATCGTCATTCTCCCGGTCGCCGCCATGGCGGCGGTGTTGGCCGCTCTGCTGGCGCGCCACGCGCTGCGCGGCTGGGTCGAGCGGCAGATCGAGAAGCGTGAGACCTGGCGCGTGATCGCGCAGGCGGTGAACGACGAGGGCTGGCGCATCATGGCCCTGATGCGCTTTTTCGGTCCGATGCCCAATTCCGCGCAGAATTATCTGTTCGGTCTCACGAAAATTGGCCTGCTGCCCTATGCGGTCATCACCACCATCTGCACGATGCCGCAACTCGTGCTCTTCAATTATCTCGGCGCGTCCGGTCGCGCGTTGCTGCTGCAGGACGGATCCTCGCTCAAACGCGTGCTGATGGCCATTGCGGTGGTCACCATGGTCGCGATCGTGTTCCTGGTCTCGCGTCGCGTGCGCGCAATTCTGGCGCGCAAGACGGGCATCGTCTGCCCTGAGGCGCGGCTCCGCGAACAAGTCGTACAAAACTAGAGCCACCGTTTCCGCCGCTTGAAGCTCTTGAGGTTCTTGAAGCTCTTGCGCTGGTCGCCGGCGCCGCCGAGATAGAACTCTTTCACGTCCTCGTTGTCACGCAACTCATCCGCAGTGCCGTCGAGCACGACCTTGCCCTGTTCCATGATGTAGCCGTGGCTCGCCACCGACAGCGCAGCGCGGGCGTTCTGTTCGACCAGCAAGATTGTGACGCCGAGATCGCGATTGATCTTCTGGATGATGGCGAACACCTCCTTCACCAGCAGCGGCGACAGACCCATCGACGGTTCGTCCATCAGGATCATTTTCGGCCGCGCCATCAGCGCGCGCCCGATCGCCAGCATCTGCTGCTCGCCGCCGGACAGATAGCCGGCGAGGCCGGTGCGTTCCTTCAGCCGCGGGAAATAGTCATAGACCATGTCGATATCGCTGGAGACCTCGTTGTCGCGCCGCGTGAAGGCGCCAAGGCGGAGATTTTCCAGCGACGTCATGTCGGAGACGATGCGGCGGCCCTCCATCACCTGGAAAATGCCGCGGCGGACGATCTTGTCGGGATCGGTGCCGTCGATCCGCTCGCCGTCGAACACGATCTCACCGCGCGTGACCTCGCCGTCTTCGGTCTTGAGCAGGCCGGAGATTGCCTTCAGCGTCGTCGATTTGCCGGCGCCGTTGGCGCCCAGCAGCGCAACGATGGCGCCCTTCGGCACCTCCATGCTGAGGCCGCGCAGCACGAGGATCACGTCGTCATAGACGACCTCGATATTCCGGACGTCGAGGAGGGGGGCGGTGGCGGGCGCCGCTGCCGGTCGGGCGGTGGTGTCTGTAGCTGGCTGCAAGATGAACTCCGACTTTCTTTCCCTCCCTCAAGCGTGGCGTAGTCCACGCGCAGTGGGGAGGGTGGCGCGTTGCGAGCGAAGCGAACAACGTGACGGGTGGGGAGCCGCATGCTCCGACAGCGTCTGCGGAGGCACCCCACCCCGGCCTATCGGCCGACTACGGCGGACGAATTCAACCGCCGGACCCCACTGCGCTTCGCTTGGGGGAGGGAGGCCACTCTCGTCTTAGTTCAAACTACCACCCATGCCATTCCGGCTTGCGCGGCAGATCCACCGTCTTCACCTTCTCCAACTTGATCGTGCCCTTGGCCATCAGGTCGTTCAAATCGCCATCGGTCGCAGCCGAGACCTTGGAGCGATACAGATCGACCTTGGTGGTGGGGCGGTGGTCCTTGTCGGTCCAGGTCGATGGATTGCAGACGCCGTCCATGCCGGCCGGGACCCAATCCTTCTTCTGATAGAAGCCCTTGGCGACGTTCTCGCCATTGGTGCCGCCATTCTTCGCGGCCCATTCGATCGCTTCCTTCATGTAGAGCGCGGTGCAGACGGCGGCGATATAGTGCACCGGGCGATAGATCTTGCCGGTGGGATCGGAGATCTTCGATATCTCCTGCACCGTCTTCATGCCCGGGGCGTTGCCGCCCCAGGCGACCGCCGTGCGCAGCGGGAAGATCACGCCGTCGGCGGCGTCGCCTGCAGCCTTGGCGGCGTTCTCGTCCATGCCCCACACATTGCTCATGAACTGCACATCGACGCCGGCCGCCTTGCAGGCCTTCATCACCGAGATGTTCGATGCCGCGGTGTTGCCGAGATAGGCGTAGTTGGCACCGGCGCTCTTCAGGCTCAGGCACTGCGCCGAATAGTCGCCGGGCGACAGCGCGAACACCAGCGGCGGCAGCACCTCGAAGCCGAGCTCCGTGGCCAGCGCTTCACCCGCGGCTTTCGGCGCGTTGGGGTAGGGATGGTTGGCGCCCATATGGACGAATTTCGGCTTGCCGGATTTGCCCTTGGCTTTCCAGTCTTCCGCGGCCCAGGTCAGTTCGGCGCGCAGCGCGTCTGAATAGCTCGGGCCGTAGAAGAAGTTATACGGCGCAGGCTTCGCCTTGCCGCCGGCCCCGGTCGGGTCGGTCAGCGCGGCCGAATAGGAGCCGGAAATATCCGGGATCTTGTC
>JAPLPC010000223.1 GCA_026400425.1 Hyphomicrobiales bacterium
ATGACCATCGCCGACAATATCGGAATCACGCCGAGATTGATGGGCGCGCCGGCCGCCGACATCACCGCGCGCATCGATGAACTGCTCGACCTCGTGCAGCTCGATCGCAACGCCTATCGCGACCGCTTTCCGCACGAACTCTCCGGCGGCCAGCGCCAGCGCGTCGGCGTCGCGCGTGCCTTGGCGGCCAGACCCGCCATCGTGTTGATGGACGAGCCGTTCGGTGCGCTCGATCCGCTGACGCGCGACGCGCTCGGCGACGAATATCAAACGCTGCACCGGACGCTCGGCCTCACCACCGTCATGATCACCCATGACATGACCGAAGCGATCCTGCTCGCCGATCGCATCGCCGTCATGCAATCCGGCCGTCTCATCGCCGCGGGCACGCCGGCCGAGCTGTCGTCAAGCAAGGACGCCTATGTCAACGAGCTGCTTGGCACGCCGCGCCGGCAGGCCGCGCGGTTGCAGCACCTGATCGCAGGGGATGGCGCATGAGCCTCCTCAACGATCCCCGCTGGAGCGAGGCGCTCGGCCACCTGCCCGATTATCTCGGCAGCCATGTCCGCGTCAGCCTCACGGCGCTGGCGCTCGGCCTGATCGTCAGCCTGCCGCTGGCGATCCTCGCGCGACACCGGCCGGTGCTGCGCGGCGCGCTGCTCGGCGTCGCCAGCATCGTGCAGACGGTGCCGGGCCTTGCACTGCTGGCGCTGTTCTATCCGCTGCTGCTGGCGGTGGCGGCGCTGTCGCTGAGCTGGTTCGGCATCAGCTTCTCGGCGTTCGGCTTTCTGCCCGCGGTGCTGGCACTGGCGCTGTATTCGATGCTGCCGGTGCTGCGCAACACCATCACCGGATTGAACGGCATCGATCCCGCGCTGACGGAAGCCGCGGAAGGCGTCGGCATGACGCCGCGGCAAACGCTCACCATGGTCGAACTGCCGCTGGCGCTACCGGTGATCATGGCGGGCATCCGCACCTCGGCGGTGTGGGTGATCGGCACCGCGACGCTATCGACGCCGATCGGACAGACCTCACTCGGCAACTACATCTTTGCGGGGTTGCAGACCCAGAACTGGGTGCTGGTGATCTTCGGCTGCATCGCCGCCGCCGTGCTGGCTCTGGCGGTCGACCAGTTGCTGGCGCTGATCGAGAGCGGCGTTCGCCTGCGCAGCCGGCTGCGCGCACTGATCGGCGCATTCGGCATTGCCGCGCTGGTGATCGCGACGCTGGTGCCGAGCTTCGCACGCTCGGGCACGCGTGTGGTCGTCGGCGCCAAGACGTTCACCGAGCAATATGTGCTGGCAGCACTGATGTCCCAGCGGCTCGAGGCTGAGGGGCTGGCGGCAACCACACGGCAAGGGCTCGGCTCCAGCGTCATCTATGACGCGCTCGCCTCCGGCGATATCGACGTCTATATCGACTATTCCGGCACGCTGTGGGCCAACCAGTTTCATCGCAGCGAAATCCTGCCGCATGAACAATTGCTCGCCGAACTGAAAGCGACGCTTTCGAAATCGAACATCACGCTGCTGGGCGAACTCGGCTTCGCCAATGCCTATGCGCTGGTGATGCCGCGTGCCAAGGCGGAGGCGGCGGGGATCAAGACCGCGTCCGATCTCGCCGCACGCGCGGGCAGCATGACGATTGCGGGCGACTATGAATTTTTCTCGCGGCCGGAATGGGCGGGGCTGCAGAAGGCCTATGGCCTGTCGTTCAAGGCACAGCGCGTGATGCAGCCGGACTTCATGTATGCCGCGGTCGCGTCCGGTGAGGTCGATGTGATTGCCGGCTATACGAGCGACGGGCTGATTGCAAAATATGATCTGGTCGTGCTGGACGACCCGAAACAGGCGATCCCACCTTATGACGCGATCATGCTGCTGTCGCCGAAACGCGCGGATGATGGAAAGCTGCGCAGCGCGCTGCAGCCGCTGCTCGGCAGTATCGACCTGCCGCTGATGCGCGCGGCCAATCTGCGCGCCGCGGGCAATGATGCGACGAGTTCGCCGGAGAGCGTGGCGAAGTGGATGTGGGAGCGGATCGGGAAGTGATCCCCCGCCCCTCATGGTGAGGAGGCGCGCAGCGCCGTCTCGAACCATGATTTGGCCGAGCGCCGGAGTTTGCGACCATCCTTCGAGACGCCGCTGCGCGGCTCCTCAGGATGAGGGTCGGCTTTAGAGGTTCCTGATCATCCCCGCGTCGATAAGAATCCGGTTGAAGCGGCTGGCTTCGTCGCCGCCCTTGCAACCGTAGAACACGCCCTTGCAGCGCTGCATGATCTTCTTCTGCTCGACGAAGGACGGATCGAGCGGCACGCGCGCGGCGTCCTGAATCATCAGCGGCAGATAGGCGGCATCCAGCACCGGCAGGGCCGATGACAGCTCCGGCCGGTAGTTCAGCGCATCCACCGCGTAATAGGTCGTGTAGTAACGCGGGTCGTGGGTCATGATGCGATCGGCGCGCTTGGCTTGTTTGAGGTCCGGCTCCAGCAGTTTCTGCGCGATGGCCGGCTGATGGTCGCCGAACCGCACCAGCAGGAACGGCTCGTCCGGATGATCCTGCTTCAGCTGCGCCACGAATGCCTTGTAGTCCGCGGCCGTCATCGCCTGACGGCGGATATACTCGTCGACTTCCGGCGTGTTGCCCGGCGCCTGCCAGCCGGCGGGCGTGAGGTCGTCGCGATAGGTGTTGGTCCACGGGAAATGGTTGGCGGTGAGATAGACCAGCACGAAGACCGGCTGATCCGGCTTGCTCTCGCGCGCGATCAGAACCTTGGCCTGGTCGAAATAGAAACGATCGGGCTGCATGTCCTCGGTGACGCCAATCGCGGCCATGTCGATGAAGCCGTCAATGCCGGCGCCCTCCTGGAAGCTGCGGGCGCTGAGGAAATTGCCGTGGGTCGGATACAGCGAGAAGGTGCGATAGCCGCAGCGTTGCAGGGATTGCGGCAGGCCGCGCGAAATCTTTCCGGCAGCGATGCGGGTGACGTAGAACTTCATCGCGCCGAACGACCGCGCCGACAGCCCGGTGAAAATGTTGAACTCGGTGTACCAGGTCGGCCCACCGCTGGACTCCGTGATCAACTGGCGGTGCTGGCCGTCGGCCGATGCAAAGAAATCATGATAGCCGGCCGGCACCTTGATCCCCGGCGCGGCCGATATGTCGAACGAGGACTCGTCGAGCACCATGACGATGTTCGGCCGCTTCACGCCCGGCTCGCATGCGGTCATCGGCGCCGCCTGCGCGGATCCGACTAGGCTCTTGGCATCGGCTTCGATCCAGCCGGTCGCCGTCAGGTGCGAGACCGCGACCACGCCGGAGCGTGCGAGGTTGGAGATGTGGTTGACGCCCTGGAACGGCTCCCACGGCTTTTCGGGATTGGCCGCCGACATGCGGACGATGCCGAGCAGGCAGACGCCTGCGCAGCCGAGCGCCGTGCGGCGGCGCATGCTGTAGGGATCGGCGCGCCAGATCACCCACAGGGTCGGCAGCGCGATGGCGGCCGCGATCAGCAATCCGTTCCACAATTGCGGAAAGATCGACTGCATGAAGGCGATCGTGTCGCGATCGATGATCAGGAAATCCAGAAAGGTCAGCGTGAGCTGGGTGATGCCGTATTTGAATTGCGACAACACGATCAGTGCTGCGATCAGCAGAAGCGCAAGGACGGCACTCACGCCCGGACGCTTCAGGAGCGCAAGGCAAAGGAAGTTCAAAAGCGCCCAAGCCAGCAGCGCGAGTGTGATGGCAAACGGGCCATATTCCACGGCAACCAGCACATAAACGGCGAGACCATGGACCGCCGCGATCATCGCCGTGCGCAGCGGCGCCTGGCGTACCATGCGCCAGCAACCGGCCGCCCCCGCTTTGATGCGAGGGCCGACACGGGACGGCAAGGTGGCGATCGGCGACGGCAGCATGGATTGCCTGCGAACACCCGGCATGGACGCTGCCCTGCCCGGCAGCACTGATAGGCCCATGCCGCAACCGGACAACGCGGCATGTCACAAAAGCGTAATCTCTATGTCATGAACGGACAATGAACCTTTCGACGCAGGCATGCATCCGGGTGCCCCGAGCAGCAGAGGTTCTCATACGCACGCGGCCCGGACGGACGCGGCGCAATACGCTGCGCCGCGTCCGAGACTACAGGGGCCTATCGCCCCGCCGCGGCCGGCGGCTCACCCTTGATGACCTCGCCGAAGCGGTGCCAGCGTTCGCCCTTGAAGCTCATCATCTGAAACTGATCGATCGGCGAAAAGTCGGTCGCCGACGTGTTCACCGTCACGCCCGGCAACAGGCCGTCGAGCTGCAGCCCCTTCAGATTGGCTGCCTGCTTCATCAGGTTCTCATGGGTGAGATCATCGCCGCATTGTTGCAGCGCAGCGACCATGGTCTGGGCGATGCTGTAGCCGGACAGTACGGTGCTCTCCATCGCCTTGCCCTCGGGAATATACTTCTCGACATAGGCATGGAATTTCTGCATGCCGGGATCGTCTTTCCACTGCGGGTCGGTGGGATCCTTGGCGAAGGTGGCGGACACCACGTCCTGCGCATTCTCGAAGCCGGCCGGACGGATCACGCTGCCGAGCGACGAACTCGCCTTCGGCACGATATGCAGCGGCTTCCAGCCGAGTTCGGCGACCTTCTTGATCGACTGCGCGGCGAACTTGCCGGTGGCAAAGGAGAAGATCGTATCGACGCCGGCTGCCTTCAGCTTGACGATGTGGCTATCCACCGTCGGCTCGGAGACCTCATAGCTCGTCTCCATCACGATCATCGACGCGGCCTTGTCGCCGAGGCCTTCCTTGAGGCCCTTCACATAGTCCTTGCCGAAATCATCGTTCTGGAAGAACACGCCGATCTTGGCATCCGGCTTCTCCTTCAGAATGTACTTCGCATAAGCGAGTGCTTCCGCGTGATAGCTCGGCAGCCATCCCATCGTCCACGGAAAGCCCTTCGGATCGTTCCAGCGCGTGGCGCCGGTGGCAAGGAAAAGCTGCGGCGTCTTCTTGGCGTTGAGATATTTCTGGATCGCGGCATTCGCGGCGGTGCCGACATTGCCGACGATCGCCATCACCTCGTCGCTCTCGACGAGTTTGCGCGTCTGTTCGACGGTCTTCGGCGGCGAATAACCGTCGTCGTGGCGGATGAAGTTGATCTTGCGGCCGTTGATGCCGCCTTGGTCGTTGATCAGCTTGAAATAGGCGGCATAGGACTTGCCGAGAATGCCATAGGCCGATGCCGGGCCGCTATAAGGCACCGTGTTGCCGAGCTTGATTTCGGTATCGCTGGCGCCGGGGCCGTATTTCTTCTGCGCCAGTGCGGGGCTCGTGGCCAGCAGGCTCACAGCCGCAAGCGCGGCCATGGATGTCGTGACGATACGCATTTTTAGATCCTTCTTTTGCGTTTCCTGGAAATGCGGACCTTGCCGCGTGAAGTCTGGGCCTTCCCGTTGATCGGGATTTGTCGGCGGGCCTCTTAGTCGTGTGGGTCTGGTGTGACCGCGTCTTGCGCCTCGGCTGCGGCCTCGTTCATGGCCTGAATGTCGGCGGCGGCGGTGTGCACATGGCTGTGCACGAGCTTGACCACGGTGGCTTCGTCGCGCGCCTCGATGGCTGCGAAGAAAGCGCGGTGGTCGTCGAGCGAGCGCTGGCGCAGCTCCGCGGATTCGAAATAACGCCGACGTCCGCGCGTGCTCATCAGCATCAGCGGCGTGATCGTCCGCACCAGGATGCGGTTCTGGCTCGCGGCGGCCACGGCCAGATGAAACTCGACGTCCTCATCGGCCATGTTGCGGCCGTTGGCGGCCAGCACAGCATAGGTGTCGAGCAATCCTTCGAGCTTGGCGAGGTCGACCTCGGTGCGGCGCTGGCAAGCCAGCCGGAACGCCTGCTCCTCGCAGATGATCCGCGCCTCGATGGCATCGCGTGTGACCTGCGCATCGAAACTGACGCCGAGATCGGCCTGCATCACCAGCGAGTCCAACCCGCCGTCTTCCGGCGACGTGCGCAGGAAGATCCCCGACTTCGCCTTGCGTTCGGTGATGCGCATGGCATCCAGCACCGCCAGCGCCTCGCGGACGGAGCTGCGGGTGACGCCGAACCGATCCGACAGATTGCGCTCCGAGGGCAGGCGATCACCTTTGGCAAGCCGGTGATGCCGCACGTATTCCAGCGTTTTGCGGACGGTGTCGGAGGTTTCGGATGTCAAATTGGGCGCCATGGCGTGACCCTACCAATCTGGCCCTACCAAGAAAAGGGCTGATTGTGCGGCCCTTCACCGCGGGCTTGCAGTCGCCTAAACGAGAAACGGGACCGCGTTGCCGCGGTCCCGTTGGACATCTGTAGGGCGGGCAAAGCGCAGCGTGCCCACCATCATCGTCACAGCACTTGAAGGTCGGCACGGCGCAAGAGCGCCTCTGCCCACCCTACAGGCTTAGTTCTTGGTCTTGTCGACCAACGCCTTTTCCTTGATCCACGGCATCATGTCGCGGAGCTTGCCGCCCACTTCCTCGATCGGATGGGCAGCGGCGCGGGCGCGGGTGGCCTTGAACGAGGCCTGGTTGACCTTGTTCTCCAGCATCCAGTCGCGCGCGAACTTGCCGGACTGAATGTCGGTCAGCACGCGCTTCATCTCGGCCTTGGTTTCCGAGGTGACGATGCGCGGGCCGGTGACGTATTCGCCGTATTCCGCGGTGTTGGAGATCGAGTAGTTCATGTTGGCGATGCCGCCTTCATAGATCAGGTCGACGATCAGCTTCAGTTCGTGCAGGCACTCGAAGTAAGCCATTTCCGGCGCGTAGCCGGCTTCCACCAGCGTCTCGAAGCCGGCGCGGATCAGTTCGACGGTGCCGCCGCAGAGAACGACCTGCTCGCCGAACAGATCGGTTTCGCACTCTTCCTTGAAGGTGGTCTCGATGATGCCGGCGCGGCCGCCGCCGATGGCCGCCGCATAGGACAGTCCGAGATCATGGGCGTTGCCCGAGGAATCCTTGGCAATCGCGATCAGGCATGGCACGCCGCCGCCGCGCTGGTACTCGGAGCGAACAGTGTGGCCGGGGCCCTTCGGCGCGACCATCAGCACGTCGAGGTCGGCGCGCGGTTCGATCAGGTTGAAGTGGACGTTGAGGCCATGGGCGAACAGCAGCGCCGCGCCCTGCTTCATGTTGGCTTGCAGGTGGTCGCGATAGATATCGCCCTGGAGTTCGTCCGGGGTCAGCATCATGACGACATCGGCCCACTTGGCGGCGTCGGCGACTTCCATGACCTTGAACTTCTCGCCTTCGGCCTTCTTGGCGGAGGCAGAACCCTTGCGCAGCGCGATGACCACGTCCTTCACGCCGCTGTCGCGCA
>JAPLPC010000434.1:0-4813 GCA_026400425.1 Hyphomicrobiales bacterium
GCCGGCCCAGGCGTCCGGCTCTGGAAATGCAAGATTTGGGATAACGAAGCCTCCGGTTTTTCCTGATCGAGGAGGCGCGATCGTCAGCAAATTGCCCTCGATCTGAATTCGCACGGCTCTCAGACTTGTCGGATTGATCCCGATCTCGATGCCTTTATCGAGTGCGGATAAGACTCCGGGAGCGGCCCACTTCGCGTTCCCGTATTGGCCAAAGCGCACCCGCCGTGATGCCATCTCACCGCCCCCAAGGATCAAAGTGCAGGCAACAACCGTGTAAACGGTAAGTGCCGATGCGGCAAGAAATCCCCCACCCGAGAACGCAAGCGATTTGTTCAACCACATATCGCCATATGTCGATCCAAGGAAAAGGACGTCCGGATACTTGTCTGGTATTGAGCCAACAATCTTGTCGAACCACATCAGAGGCGTCGGACCAGCATTGTTCGGCCAGACGAGTGAGTTCGAACCATGCTGCATCATGTATAGTAACGGATAGCCGCAAAAAATCGATGTGCCCGCAACGAGACACACGGAAATGTATCGCACCCACGATAGCGTTTTGTACATCTGTTCCTCCGGGTGTCTATGTGGGACTAGTGGGTGGTGCGTCGCTGGTTCCGTCGACCGTATTGAGTAATACCGTCTTGGCAGAAGGGCTGATCTCTTCGTTGTGAAGGGCTTTGAGGTCATTGAACGACATGAACTTTAGACGACCAGCGGGATGGGGTAGCAGGCCATTACGCCGGATCTGGATGATGCTTGCAGATGATGTCGCTTGGAGAGGCGCACGAAAAGGCAACATTTTTCTGCCGGCCTCGCACGCAGGCATTGTCCGTCCGAGGGGCATGGGTGGGACGACAATCTCTGCGACCTCAGGCGGTTCTTGAAGTCTGGTAGGGATCAAGGTAGTTAGACCATTGGAAACTGAGGGCTTTTCTTATTGTTTCGCATAGGGTGACCTAAGCTATATCAACGTCAGTTGCCGTCCCGGTACTTTCTTGCATCGTATTTTAATTATTCGATGCGTTGGCTCATCGTCCCAACACTCTTGCGCGGTGTTCTATCGTTGTGCGCAGCTTTTGCGAGGCGACTTAAATGGTCCACAGAGGTTCGTAGTGAGCCGACACGGCCGCCAGCAAAAAACAAGGGCGCCCTTTAAATGATATGCGCGCGCGCCGTTTTGCGGTGAAGATTGACGTCAGTATTTCTACTAGGGTCCGGACTCACTACAGCCACCATATAACCGCAGCGGCGAGGCTGACGGCGCTCATGAAGTTTCGGAGATTGCGGTCGAAGCGGGTGGCAATGCGTCGCCAGTCTTTGAAGCGGCAAAACATGCGCTCGATGACATTGCGTTGCTTGTAGATCGCGCGGTCGTAATCATACTGGATCTTGCGGTTCCTGCGTGGCGGGATGACTGGCTCGGTGCCTCGCTCGATCAGCCACTCGCGCAGTGCCTGGCTGTCGTATCCCTTGTCGGCAACGAGTTCAGCCGACGGTGGCATTGCCTCGATGCAGAGCTTCGCGACCTTGCAATCGTGAACATTTCCGGGCGTCAGGAGCAGGACGCAGGGGCGCCCTTTGTCGTCGCAGACCGCGTGGAGTTTGGTGTTTCGTCCGCCTTTCGTGCGGCCGATACCATGGGCCAAGGCCCCCCTTTTCCGCCGCCAGCGCAGCGGTGAACCTTGATGCAGCTGCTATCGATGAACAGTCGGTCCGGCGCATCGCCTGCTCCCGCCAGCGCGCTGAAAATGCCTTCCCAGATGCCGCGCTCGGAGCAACGGACAAACCGGTTATAGAGCGTCTTCTTCGGCCCATAGACGTCGGCGCAGTCTGCCCAACGGCCGCCACAGCGCAGGGCATGGACGATCCCGCTCAGCACACGACGATCATCGACACGGGGCTTGCCGCGCACGCCGGTTGGAAGCAGCGGCTCGATCCGAGCCCACTGCGCATCGGAAAACCAAAAGAAATGACCCATATCACCGCCTCCTTGATGAGGCAGTGAATCACGATCCGATCGGCACGGGAATCCAGTTATTGGGTCCGGACCCTAGATTGGTACCCAACCGAAGACAAAGCTCTTTACGCACAATCACCGACAAACTGCGACCGCAGCTCTATCGTATCTTAGGCAATCGCAATACATGTCGTTAAATCGGATAGTGTAGTAATCCATGCATTGAAGAAGGCCGCGGTGCCGTCCGAATAGTCTGCCTGATCGTCCTAATTCGCTGCTCCAAAGGAAGAGGCTTTATTGATGTGCGATGATGATCAGGCAGGAGAGCGACCGGTGTTGGTGCCGTTTCGGGCTGGCGGTGTAATAACAACGCAAGATGCGATCGATCAAACATGGACTGATTCTCGGCGCCGGTTCGGAAAGGAATTTAGGAGGAACCGACATCCGGAAGCCGAACTGGGAAATGAGTTCCTAATTGCACTCAATAATTGGACGCTTCAGGAACGCAGGGAACGTTGGCTTTACGTTTTGAGAGAAAATCTATCAATCCTCCGTGCCTTTGAAAATGATCCCGCTGTTTTAGAAGGACTTGAAACAAGGCTAACTCAGGAATTGTTAGACGCAGGAATCCAGGTTCGTGCAGAGCCGGGCAGGACGGCGATCTGTAGCGGCCTGGACGCAAGCGACGATGGATGAACCGAGTTAGCCTATTTTGCCGGTGCGGCGATCGCCGTCGGCGCGCTCTGATCCACGATGAGCCGAGCAGGGCTGTAGAAATAAACAATGGCAAAAACGGCGAGGGCACCCGCCGCCTGCAACCAGCTGCCGATCTTAAGATGAACGAGTCCCGGAATGCAGGCCGCGAAACCCGCAACGCCAACAGCCAACACAATCCTAAACACCTCGTACTGAAACGGTGTCGGACTAGGCACGGCCACTGCGAGGCCCAAAAGGGCCAACATCAAGCCAAGGCCAAACACGACGGCGGCCGGTTTTTCCCATTTACTTGGGGCATCCATTGCCGGAACGACCTCGTCCTTAGAGGCGAACATGACGGCTGCGAGAAACTGTTCGACCTTTTCGCGCTGATCCCCGGGGAGCATCGAAACGCGTCCCTTGATGAACGCGACGCGCTCTCGGCCGGGTGGAATCTTCTTCAGTTCTTTGTTGAGCTGGTGACCGATGCTCTCCCAGCCATGCTCGAGATGAGGGCGGCTGGCTGGCCGCGATAGATTAGCTCGACGTCTCGATAGGGTTCTATTTGAAGGGTCCGATCCGAGGTCTCGTCGTAGATTTCATCAGGAATGTCGCTGAAGCGTTTGAACTCGGCGATGCCGTTTTTTGTTTCCGGAGAGATGACCCGGTAAACGGCAGACAGTTGCCCACCAATCACGCGCCTGGAAAGTTCAAGAGCCAACGCCTCGGCGTCCGGCGGTTCGACGCGGCGTCGAATGCGGTTGATATCATATTCCCGACGAGGCGTCTGCGAATTCGATTGCACAAGCTCGCCGACGACACGGTCGAGCTCACTCTTCCAGTCCGATTTCGCCGATGACACGCTCATTTGTTGTTTTTCAGGATCGAATCCAGGACGAATTCATACTCGCTTCGGGTTACTTTACTTGTAATGGTGAATTCGTTCGTCTCGCCGTGCAATAGCAGGTTCACGTTCCGATTAAGTTTCCCACCACTGGCCTCATGCCGCAAGGCAACCGTCGCCCTTTCGCACTCGGCCGCGCTTCGTTCGCTGTGGAAGCTGTCCATGCTTGCGATCAGATCCGGATCATCGAACATAGTTGTGTCGGATGCCGTTGCGGCTGCTCGCACGCGGTTCCCGGCGGCATTCTTGTGGTCGGAGCTACGCAACGCAAATAGCTTCTGAACGTCTTCTCGGCGATCCTTGTCCCAGAACGCGCCGCGGAAAGGTGCGAGATCGCATATGCGGAACATATCCTGCTGGACGACGGCATCGATTTGGCCCCAAAGCGCCGTCGCGAGACCTTGATAACTGATGGGGTCCCGATGTGAGAAAATGCGGAGTTCGACGAGGCCGCTCTTCCAGATCCGGACAACGTTCACAGCGCGGTACCGCCGGACGTCAAAGGTGATAGTGCGCCGTCCGCCGCTTTCGGTTTCCTGCTTGTTGTAATGTTGCTCGCGGGGCTCAACGACCTTGATGACCAAGAATGCTGCTTCACCGTGCGTCTCATAACGGACTTCAACGATGACAGGCGTTTCCGGGCTTTCCACGAAGGATGGCTCGCCGAGGTTAGGGAAGCGCTGCGAGCTTTTCAGCAAACGACGGAGTGTCGCCTTGTCAAACAGATGATCAATCGTCTTTCCGCGCCCGAGCTCGTACAGGAAGACGTGCTGCCGACCATGTTCCTCGACCTCGGCGAAGATCGCAATCATATCCTGTTCTGAGAGCTTGCCGTCATTTAGGCTGGCGAGAAGCCGCCGATCGATCATGTCATCCCAGTTGCTTCCGGAATGTTCGAGACCTCGGGCACGAAGGATTGAGCTTGCCTGTTCTAGGGTGCCCTGATCGCGAATAAGCCGCAGCAAGAGCGCAGCGTCGAATTTCACCGACATCCTTGGGAGCCCGTTTTCTTTGGTTACAGGGGGTAATTGCCGCCGATTCTTATTCGGAATACCGTCGATCTATTGAACAGGCGCCTGATCGGTGCAACCCCAGCGCATGCATTGGCGGCTAAAAATCGTTGATCGGGAAGATTCGTTGGGCGCTGGCTAGTTATCGGATCAAGCAGCAGCCCGGGAGCAGGGCGGGAGCGCCATGATCATCCCGCATAAGGTCGTATGGTACCATCTACTTAAATGGCTTCGTAGTATTCG
>JAPLPC010000434.1:4900-9257 GCA_026400425.1 Hyphomicrobiales bacterium
AGGCCGCTCGTCTGCTGACCACAGAGGTATGCAACCCACCCGGGTTGGGTTCCGGATGCGACGCGGTAACGTACCGTTCTGGATTGAAACGTCGCTGCGGCGCCGACGACTAATCCACTCGCAGCATTACCCTGTCTGAAGGGAACACTGTGGGTCTGGATGACCCGCTCCCTCAGAGCGTCAGAAGACGCCGTGCGATTCAGGGGGCTCGTCTGCCAACCACAGAGGGATGCCGGCCACCGCAGCCCTCGGAGCCGCAATCCCGTATTCCGAGCTTTGCAGAAGACGGCTCGCAATAGTCGGAAATCTCCCAAGCAGGAACTGGGAAGGAAAGCGGCTTGAATGGTCCACGGTGATGGTCCACAGTGACGTGACACGACCGCCGCGGTCAATCTAGAGAGTGCTGCAGGACAGTGGTTTTTGGTTAGCGACGCGAGTCTGGGCTGGAATCCTAGTTCCCCAGCCAGTCGAATTCGGGACCGCCAGCAATCGCAGTCAACTCGCATCATACGATGCGCCATCGGGTTGATGTTTAGCGCGGCGCCTGAACCCCATCAACTGCTGAACGTAGGTTCAATATTTATCGCAGTTCGCTGAGCGGACAGTCTGGATGAACGCTTGGTTGCCTGAAAATCTGTTACCGCGATTCATTTTCGGTCAGATTGTCGCACCTTTTAACTCCCGGTTAACAAGATACCGCCTAATTGAATGTGCGATCCTACGCCGAAATTGTCCGGCGTTCGCATCGTCGCACTGCTTTCGCTTTCCAGTTGACCTTGTATTTCTCAACCCACCACCGGTCAAAGACCGAGGGACCCATTGTCATGCTTGCCCGTTTGTCCATCCGCGCCAAGATCTCCATCGTCGTCGCATTTCTGCTCTTGGCCATGAGCGGTCTTGGATTGCTTGCGATTGGGAAGATGCGTTCGATCAACGCCAATACCGTCGATATTCAAGCCAACTGGATGCCGAGTGTGCGGCTGCTGGGGGAATTGCGTGCGGGGGTGATCACCTATCGCAACGTCATCCGCCAGCACATGCTCTCGGAAACGTCGGACGAGAAACTCGCCAACGAAAAGACGCTCGAGACGGTGATCGCCAACAACACCCGTATTCGCAGCGCTTACGAGAAGATGATCACGTCGCCGGAAGAACGCGCCATCTATGAAGAATGGGGCCGGGTCTGGGAGACCTACAAGCAGGGGACCCAGCAGGTGATGGAGTTGTCGCGCAAGTCGGCCGGCAAGATGCCGCAGGAGGCTAATGCGCTCAATACTAAAACCGTCAATCCGATCGGCCTCAAGGCGGATGAGTTGCTCACCAAAGACATCGCGTTGAACAACAAGGGATCGGACGTCGCCGGTGCTGATGCAGCGGCGAGTTATGACAGCGCTTTCATACTGGTCGTGACAATTCTTGCGATCTCGGCGATCGTCGGCATCGGCGTCGGCGTATATCTGGTGCGCGACGTCACCGCAGGCATCGCATCGATCGTCAAGCCGATGCAGGCGCTCGGTGCAGGCGATCTCACGGTTATCGTGCCGCATCAGGGCATGAAGACCGAGATGGGCACCATGGGTGACGCGCTGCAGGTGTTCAAGCAGGCGCTGATCGACAAACGCGCCGCAGATCAGGCGGCCGCGGTTGATGCCGAAGCCAAGATCGAGCGCGGTCGCCGTGTCGATCAGATCACCCGGGATTTCGAGACCATGATTGGCGAAGTGGTGGAAACGGTGTCGTCAGCCTCCACTGAACTCGAAGCCTCAGCCGTGACATTGACGGCCACCGCCGAGCGCGCGCAGGAACTGACGACGTCGGTCGCCGCCGCGTCGGAGCAGGCCTCGACGAATGTGCAGTCGGTCGCCTCGGCCACCGAACAAATGGCGTCCTCGGTCAATGAGATCAGCCGGCAGGTGCAGGAGTCCGCCAACATTGCGGGGCAGGCCGTGCATCAAGCGCAAGTCACCAATGATCGCGTCAGTGAGCTTGCTACTGCTGCCGCGCGCATTGGCGACGTCGTCGAACTCATCAACAACATCGCTGGCCAGACCAATCTTTTGGCGCTGAACGCGACCATCGAGGCGGCACGTGCCGGCGAAGCCGGTCGCGGCTTTGCGGTGGTGGCCTCCGAAGTGAAGGCGTTGGCCGAACAGACCGCCAAGGCCACCGGTGAGATCTCGACGCAGATCTCAGGCATCCAGGCGGCGACACAGGAGTCCGTGGGCGCCATCAAGGAGATCGGCGACACCATCGGCCGGATGTCCGAAATCGCCTCGACCATCGCCTCGGCGGTCGAAGAACAGGGCGCTGCGACCCAGGAAATCTCGCGCAACGTCCAGCAGGCGGCACAGGGCACCATGCAGGTGTCAGCCAACATCACCGACGTGCAGCGCGGCGCCAGCGAAACCGGCTCGGCTTCGTCACAAGTGCTGTCGGCGGCACAGTCGCTGTCGTCGGACAGCACGCGCCTGAAGGTCGAGGTCAGCAACTTCCTGAACGCGGTTCGCGCCGCTTAAAGGGCATCCCATCCACGAAAAGCAAAAGCCGGCGCCAACGCGTCGGCTTTTGTGTTTCAGGAATCTTAGCATTTTGCTGCCAGCGTGGAGCGGTAGAATTTTTGGTACGATGTTTGACGGTTACGACTATTTTTTACCGCGAGCTTCCGCGGAGCAGATCCATTGTTGAGCGTATCATGGCAGAAGACGTTGCGAGCAGTGGACGGGTCACCTTCGGGCGGGGCTACAATGTCTGGATCATGGCCATCGACGGAACCTGGCGACGCAATTGCGTGCTGACATCCGTTTCATCAAACGATGCGCAACTGACGCTGGAAAGCTCGATCGAAGGCCTCAATCTGAAAGAGTTCTTCCTGCTGCTGTCCTCGACCGGTCTTGCCTATCGCCGCTGCGAACTGGTCAAGGTCAATGGCGCCCAGATCGATATTCGTTTCATCAGCACGAAACCAAATGGCAAAAAGAAATTGGCGTCGCGCGGCGACAGCGAAATGGCGAGCGCCTGATCTCTATTCGGCCGCTTCTCGCGCAAGCGCCGGCGTTGGCCGTTGCGATTCATCGGCATCTGCGCTTCGACCCCAGCCCGATATGGCGCGCGACAGTTTGTCGAGGTAAACATAAACCACAGGCGTCGTGAAAAGGGTCAGCGCCTGGCTGACGATCAAACCGCCGACCATGGCATAGCCGAGCGGCTGGCGGATTTCGGATCCCGTGCCGGTGCCGAGCATCAGTGGAACGCCGCCGAGCAAAGCGGCCATTGTCGTCATCATGATCGGGCGGAAGCGCAGCAACGCCGCCTTGCGGATGGCAGCTTCCGGTTCGCGATGTTCGTCGCGTTCGGCAGCGATGGCGAAGTCCACCAGCATGATGCCGTTTTTCTTGACGATGCCGATCAGGAGAATAATGCCGATTAGCGCGATCAGGCTGAAATCGAAGCCAAATGCCATCAGGATCGCCAACGCCCCGACACCTGCCGAGGGTAAGGTCGAAAGAATGGTCAGCGGATGGATATAGCTCTCATAGAGAATGCCAAGGATCAGATAGACCACGACCAGCGCGGCGAGGATGAGAAGCGGCACGCTCGACAGTGACTGCTGGAACGCCTGCGCAGTCCCCTGGAATGTCCCGCGCAAGGTGGCCGGGGCATTGAGCTCTCGCATCGCGTTCTGCACGGCATCGGTGGCTTGACCGAGCGCGACGCCCTGCGCCAGGTTGAAGCTGATGGTGATTGCCGGAAACTGTCCCTGATGGCTGATCGACAGCGGTCGCACCGGCACCGTCGTCCACTTGACGAAAGCGGCCAGCGGGACCGGGTCGCCGGTGGTCGGTGACTTGATGTAGATCTTGTCGAGCGTGTCCAGCTTGCCCTGCAGCTCCGGCAAGATTTCGAGGATGACGTGATACGTGTTCAACTGGGTGAAGAACTGCGCGATCTGGCGTTGTCCGAACGCGTCATACAGCGTGTCGTCGATCAGCTGCGGCGAGATGCCGAACCGTGACGCGGCGTCACGGTCGATGGTCAACGTCAGCGTGGTGCCCTTGGTCTGCTGATCGGTGGCGACATCGCGCAATTCGGTCAGCGTCTGCATCCTGTCGAGGATCTTGGGGGCCCATTCGTTCAACTCCGCGAGATTGGCGTCCTGCAGCGTGTATTCGAACTGCGTGCGGGTCGCGCGTCCGCCGAGGCGGACGTCCTGTGCCGCCTGCATGAACAAGCGCGCGCCCTCGACCTTGTCCAGTTTGGGGCGTAGCCGCGCGATGATCTGCTGTGCCGATGCCATGCGTTCGTCGCGGGGTTTCAGCATGATGAACATGCGGCCGGTATTGAGCGCGCCGCCATTGCC
>JAPLPC010000434.1:9277-9739 GCA_026400425.1 Hyphomicrobiales bacterium
CGGTGGCGACATCGGGATCAGCTTGCACGATCTTGCCGAGTTCTTCCTGATGCTTGCGCATATCCGCAAAGGAAATGTCCTGCGCCGCTTCCGAAGAGGCGGTGATCAGGCCAGTGTCTTGCTGCGGAAAGAATCCCTTCGGAATAACGACGAACAGATAGACCGAGAGCGCCACCGTAGCGAAGAACACCAGCAGCGTGGTCAGACGCCAGCGCAACACGATGTCGAGCCCGCGCTCATAGCCACGCAGCATGGCATCGAACACGTTTTCGCTCATCCGATAAAATCGGCCGTGCCTTGTATGCTTCTCGTCGCGCAGGAAGCGTGATGCCATCATCGGCGTCAGCGTCAACGACACCACCAGCGAGACAAAAATCGCCATCGTGAGGGTGATGGCGAATTCGCGGAACAGACGACCGATGATGCCGCCCATCAGCAGCAACGGAATCAGAACAGCCACCA
>JAPLPC010000434.1:9768-20807 GCA_026400425.1 Hyphomicrobiales bacterium
AACAGCCACCAGCGACACCGATATCGAGACGATGGTGAAGCCGATTTCGCTGGCGCCCTTCATGGCCGCGGCCATCGGTGTCTCGCCCTCTTCGATGTAGCGCGTGATGTTCTCGAGCATCACGATGGCGTCGTCGACGACGAAGCCGACGGAAATGGTCAATGCCATCAGGGACAGATTGTCGAGCGTATAGCCGAACACCCACATCAGGGCGCAGGCGCCGAGCAACGCCAGCGGCACGGTGATGCGGGGAATGATGGTGGCCCAGACATTGCGCAGGAACACGAAGGTGACCATCCCGACCAACGCGATGGTCAGCAATAGCGTGAACTGCACGTCCTCCACCGCGGCGCGGATCGTCTGTGTGCGATCGCTCAGCACCTTGATGTCGATCGACGGCGGAATCGCCGCCACCAGCCGCGGCAGCTCCGCCTTGATCGTGTCCACGGTGTCGATGACATTGGCACCGGGCTGCTTGAAGATCACCAGGAACACGCCGCGCTTGCCGTCGGCCCAGGCTGCCTGCTTGGCGTCTTCGGGGCCGGTCACGGCATGGCCGATGTCGCGCACGCGCAGCGGTCCGCCATTGCGGTAGGCGATGACGACGTCGTTCCAATCCTTCGATTCCGGCAACTGGTCGTTGGCATAGATCGTGTAGCTGCGCGTGGCGCCGTCGATATTGCCCTTCGGACTATCGACCGTAGTCACCGCGAGCTGGGTGCGAATGTCTTCGAGCCCGATCCCCTTGGCGACCAGTTTGGCGGGATCGATCTGGATGCGGACGGCCGGCTTCTGCTGGCCGCCGATCGTGACCTGTGCAACGCCTGCGATCTGGCTGATCTGTTGCGCCAGTTGCGCATCGACGCTGTCGCTGACCGTGGTGATCGGCAGTGTGTCCGATGTCGCCGACAGCAGCATGATCGGAGAATCCGCCGGATTCACCTTGCGATAGGTCGGCGGCGAGGGGAGGCTCTTCGGCAATTGCCCGCTGGCCGCATTGATGGCGGCTTGCACGTCATTCGCCGCGCCATCGATGGATCGATTGAGATCGAACTGGATCGTCACCGCTGCCGTGCCGAGCGAACTCGTCGAGGTCATTTGCGCGATGCCCGGGATTTGCGCGAACTGCCGTTCCAGCGGCTGCGCCACCGAGGAGGCCATGGTTTCGGGGCTGCCCCCCGGCAGCGACCCCGATATCTGGATGGTCGGAAAGTCCACCTGCGGCAAGGGCGCAACTGGCAGCAGCGGATAGGCCACCAGACCGACGAACAGGATGCCGGCCATGAGCAATGAGGTGGCGATGGGATAGCGGATGAACGGCGATGAGATGCCCCCGTTCATGGTCTACTTCCCTTGCGCGATGTCGGCGGACGCGGCAGCAGACGCGACCAGCGTACCTGGCTGCACTTTGTACTGGCCGGCGACGATCACGCGATCGCCAGGGGCGAGGCCGTCCTCGATCACCGTACGTCCCTCGATGGAGCGACCGACCTTGATCTTGCGCAGTTCGGCTTTGTTGTCGGCCCCGACGGCAAATGCATAGAGGCCATCGATGCCATGCTGCACGGCATCGTCTGGCACCACGGTGGCGTCTTTCAATGTGTTGACCAGAAGCCGCGTCGAGATCGACAGGCCCGGCCACAACACGTGATCTTTGTTGTCGAACACGCCTTTCAGCCGGATCGTGCCGCTATTGGTATCGACCTGATTGTTGACCACCGACAGCAGGCCCTTCGACAGCAACCGTTTGCCGTCGTTCGTATAGGCATCGACTTCGAGCGGATGCTTGGCCTGTTGAGCGTTGATGTCCACCAGTTGCTGCTCGGGAGCGGTGAAGATCACCGCCATCGGCTCGATCTGCGCGATGGTGACGATGCCCGTTTGCGTGGAGGCATTGACGATGTTGCCCTGATCCACCTGGCGGAAACCGACCACGCCGGCAAGCGGTGCCTTGACGGTGGCATAGTCAAGCTGGGTCTGTGCATTGGCGAGCGCCGCCTCATCTGCGGTGATTTGAGCGGTCAGCTGCTGCACCGTGGAGCGCTGGGTGTCGGTCTGCTGCCGCGTCGCAAAGTCGCCGAGCTTGGTGTAGCGCTGCAGATCGAGATTGGCATTGGCGAGACTGGCTTCGTCTTGGGCTTTCTTCGCCTTGGCCTGATCGAGCGAGGCCTGGAAGGGGCGGGGGTCGATCTGCACGAGCAGGTCGCCGGCTTTGACGATCTGGCCTTCGGTGAAGGCGATGCGGTCGATCTGCCCGTCGACGCGTGTGCGAACCACCACGGTGTTGAAGCCCTGCACGGTGCCGAGGCTGTTCAGATAGACCGGGAAATCAGCTTTCTCCACCAGCGCGATTTTGACCGGCACGGCGGCTGCAGCGCGCGGCTTGTTGCTTTGCGCCTGCTTCCCATGGGCGTCGCCGTAACTGCGCCACGCGACGATACCGCCTGCGATCAGCACAGCCAGCGTCAGCAGCCTGACCCAGCGGGCGCGAGATCCTGATGTCATGAATGTCTATCCACTCTGCCCGGCCACGCGTCACGCGACCTTTGGCTCGGAGAAGGCCAGTCAGCCGGCTTCTCCTGATCGCTGCGGCAGTTAAAAACACGAACAAGGGCTGTAAATTCACGACCGCTTGATATCGCGCTTCATTGCCAAACCTTAATCCTGGCCGACCTTCCGGATGCTTTGCAAACGACGGGGTGGCGCGCAGGCGAACGGCCAACGAGATAGGCAAGGGCGATCCGCATTGTCTGCGCAGTGATCGTAGGTCATATCAGGCGCGTCGCCGTTGCACGGCTTAGCTGGGGGAGAACACCGATGGACGAACTGAACGGGCGCATGATCGCATGTCAGATCCTGATCACGGGATTGATCGCGCGAGTCGCCAATGACAAGCCCGACCCGCTGCGCTTCCTCACCGACTTCAGGGACGAGATCAAAGCCGTGGTGCGCGGCATCAATATCGCCGGAATGGAAAGCACCGATCTGGTTCGCCAGTCGGCATTGCGGACGATCGACGAGATGTTCTCGCTGATGAAGGCCCCCAGCATCGATTGAGACGATGCTGCCAGTTTAGAATGATTTTGATCTTGACCAATTCAAAGGGGGAGGGCGCGTAAATACGGCTGAATGATTTGACGCGTGGTTCCGGCCTCCGCTACCGCTGCATCATCGCACTGAATGTGCGGCATTGGGGCAGGGCAGAAATACGATGGGGACTTCGAAAACACCGCGATCGCTGCGTAGCGCGTCGTTGAAAGCTGCTAACATTCGAGGCGAGAATGCATATCCGGCGGGCCGGGTCTCGGCCGTGGCCGGCTTGATCGCCGTTGCGTCGCTCGGGGGAGCGGAAGCGCAGCAGGCCAACCTGCCGCCAGTGAATGTCGATGCGCCAGTGGCGCGGCCGCGCCCGGCCGCGAAGCCGACGCCAGACCAGTTGCGGGCACGTCAGGCGTTGCGCCGGGCTGCACGCCGGATGGAGCAGCCGCCGCTCGCACCGGTACCATTCCCCAATGCCGGCGGATTGGCCGCCGATGCCAATCCCTATGCCGATGCAGCCGCGCCCTATAAAGGCGACCGGCTCGCCGGCACCAAATTCTCCGAGAAGCTGGTCGACACACCGCGCACGGTCACGGTGCTGACCAAGGAAATCCTTGAGGACAAGAACGCGACCAGTCTGCGCGAAGTGGCGCGTACCACGGCCGGCGTGACGCTCGGCACCGGCGAGGGTGGCAACGCGTTCGGCGACCGCTTTTTCATCCGCGGCTTCGATGCCCGCAACGACGTCTTCATCGACGGAGTGCGCGATCCCGCCGTCAGTATCCGCGAAAACTTCTTCACCGAGCAGGTCGAGATCCTACGTGGGCCGGCGTCGTCCTTTGCAGGTCGCGGCACCGCGGGCGGTGCCATCAACATCGTCACCAAGCAGGCCGGCGATCGCAATTTCCAGAAGGCCGAGACGACCTTCGGCACCGACCAGACCAAGCGCATCACCTTCGACGTCAATCAGGTGGTCAGCCCGACGCTCAGCCTGCGCACCGGCGGTCTCTACCAGGACGCGGAAGTGGCCGGCCGAAATTATGTCACCGATGACCGCTGGGGCGCCTTCGGTGCGTTGAAGTGGACGCCGACGGACGCCTTCAAGGTGACCGCGAATTACGTTCATACCGACCTGAGCGGACTGCCGGACTTCGGCGTGCCCTATAATCGCACGCTTCGCGCGCCGGTGACGGACATCAACGTGCCGCGCGAAACCTATTACGGCTTCGTCAATCGCGATTTCCAGAAGGCGCGGCAGGATTTCGGCACCTTGATCGCCGAGGTCAACCTCACCCCCGACATCTCCTTGACCAACAAGACCCGGCTGCAACGGTCGGTGCTCGACTATGTCGGCACGCTGCCGAACAATCCGACGGCGACAACGGTCAGCCTGTCGGCGCAGAGCCGCTATCAGGTCACCGACGTGGTCGCCAACGTCACCGATGCGACTTTCAGATTCGACACCGGCGGCGTCAAGAACACGCTGGTGACCGGTGTCGAAGTCTCGCAGGAAAGCATCATGCGGGACAACTATACCGGCCTGACCTCGGAGTTGAGCGGCATCTTCACCGGCAACAGCGCCACCGTATCGATCTTCAATCCGCCCAACCTGGCGCCGTTCGCGTCGTCGCCGCAGCGTTCCAACAATCCGACCAATATCAATGTGGACACCAAGGCGGCCTATGCGATTCACACCGCCAACTTCCAGGACGTGGTGATCCTGAATGGCGGCGTCCGCTACGACGACTACGCCATCAATGGCTCCAGCCGAACCGCGAATACCGGGGTGACCTCGGGGATGTTCAACTACAATGTAGGCGCCGTGCTGAAACCAGTGCCGTATGGCAGCCTGTATGCCGCGTTTGCGACCTCATCGAATCCGGTCGGTGCCGAACTCGATGCGACCGGCACCGCCTATGGCGGTCTCGTGGTGAACAACACGACGTTCCAGGCCCTGGCGCCGGAAGAGAACAAATCGACGGAGATCGGCACCAAGTGGGAATTGTTCGATCGCCACCTGCTGGTCACCGCCGCGCTGTTCGAGACGGTCAAAAGCAACGCGCGCGAAACCAGCGGCAACAACATCATTGCCGGTGCGGAATATCGGGTTCGCGGCATCGATCTCGGCATGGGCGGCAAGATCACCGACAGATGGAGCGTGTTTGCCGGCGCGGTGTTTATGGAATCCAAGGTGCTGAAGTCGATCGACGCCACGCAGGTCGGCGCGCAGCTGGCGAATATCGCGCATCAGTCGTTCAACGTTCTGACCAAGTACCGGATCACCGACCCGTGGGAAATCGGTGGCCAGGCGACCTATGTGTCGGAAATCTTCGGCGGCACGCTGGGTGCCACCAACGGCAACGTGCTGCCTTCGCATTGGCGGTTCGATGCGTTCACCGAATATCGCTTCAATAGACATCTGAAGGCGAAGGTGTCGGTGAACAACATTTTCGACACCGTCTATTATGACGCGTTCTATCGCAGCAATACGCCGTTCACCTTCATCGCGCCCGGCCGTTCGGTCTGGGTGTCGCTGCAGGGATCCCTTTGACCATCGGGAGCCCCTTCGGGGGCTTCTGCCGACGGCGAACTGCGACATGCTGATTTGTATTCCCGACGTCTTGAGCAAGAGCGATGTGGCAGACTTCCGTCGCATCATGGACGCGGCCGACTGGGAAGACGGGCGTTCGACGGCCGGCGCACAGTCGGCCCTCGTCAAGCGCAACGAGCAACTGCCGCCGGACGGCGAGATTGCGCGCGGTCTCGGCAACCGCATCATCTCGGCATTGACGACCAATCCGCGGTTTCTCTCGGCGGCCGTGCCGCTGCACATTTTCCCGCCGCTGTTCAACCGCTACGCGGCCATGAGCGGTCATCACTTCGGTGTTCACGTCGATAACGCGGTGCGCGGCGATCGTCTGACCGGATTGCGGATCCGCACCGATCTGTCGGTCACGCTGTTCCTCGCCGAACCGGACGAATACGAAGGCGGCGAACTCGTGATCGAGGACAATTACGGATCGCACGAGGTGAAACTGCCGGCCGGACACCTGGTGCTGTATCCCGCATCGAGCCTGCACCTGGTAACACCGGTGACAGCAGGTATGCGCGTGGCGTCTTTTTTCTGGCTGCAGAGCATGATACGTGATGCCCATGCGCGCAGTATGATCTTCGATCTCGATAGTGCGATCCAGAACCTTGTCGAGCGTCTCGGACGCGACGATCCTGAAACGGTCACTTTGACCGGTATATATCACAATCTCATTCGCTACTGGGCCGAGGTGTAGACTTGTTTAGAAACGTTCTCATGTTGCTGGCGACGTTGGCGTCTGTCTGGTTCGCTTCGCCGTTGATAGCGCAGCAGACAGCGCCCCCGGCAACCGCCCCGCTGCAAGCACCGGCGCTGGCGCCTGCGTCCCCGGCGGCGCCGGCTTTGGCCAGCCCGATAGCCAGCCCCATGGCCGAAGCATCTGCGCGAACGCCGGTTGCGACCGGTGAACATGATCTGTCGCCATGGGCGATGTTCATGGGCGCCGATATCGTCGTCAAGGCCGTAATGGTTGGTCTGGCTCTGGCGTCGGTCCTGACCTGGACCGTCGGCATCTTCAAATTTATGGAGCTGACCTATTCGACCAGTCGCCTGAAAAGCGCGTTGCGCACGATCGGCGAGTCGCGCTCGTTGGCCGAAGCGCAACTCGCGCTCGGCCATAAGGGCACCGTGCTGTCGCGTCTGCTCGCGGCAGCGCTGCGCGAGAACAAGATGTCGGCCGGCATCTCCAGCGACGACGGCATCAAGGAGCGCGCGGCGTCGAGCTTCACCGAAATCGTTCGCGCTGAAGGGCGCCGGGTTCGTGCCGGCATGGGCGCGCTGGCGACCATCGGTGCGATCTCGCCCTTCGTCGGCCTGTTCGGCACCGTCTGGGGCATCATGAACAGTTTCATCGGCATCTCGAAGTCGCAGACAACCAATCTTGCGGTGGTCGCGCCGGGCATCGCCGAGGCGCTGCTTGCTACTGCGATCGGCCTCGTTGCCGCCATCCCTGCGGTGATCATTTACAATCACTTCGCTCGCGTGACGCGCAACTACATGGAGATCGTCGGCCGAGCCCAGGGCGCCTCGGGTCGGCTATTGTCGCGCGATCTCGATCGCACCCATTCCAGCGCCCATCTGCGCGCAGCGGCTGAATAGCCATGGGTATGTCGCTTTCCGAAGGCTCTGGTGACGACGACGATTTCGCGGAAAACCACGAAATCAACGTCACCCCCTTCATCGACGTCATTCTGGTGCTGCTGATCATCTTCATGGTGGCAGCACCACTGTCCACCGTCGATCTGCCGATCAATCTGCCGTCCTCAACGGTGACGCCGCAGAAGAAGCCGGACAAGCCGACCTATGTCAGCATCAAGCCGGATCTTGCGGTCGCCATCGGTGAGGACATGGTCAAGCGCGTCGATCTGATCAACCGGCTGGACTCCATGGACAACGGCAACAAAGAGCGGCCGATTTTCCTGCGCGTCGATCGCGCGGTGCCTTACGGCGAATTCTTCGACGTGATGGAGCGCTTGCGCGCCGGCGGCTATACCAAGACCAAGCTTGTCGCGCTGGAAGGCGTGGCACCCGCGGCTGCAGCGCCGGCTCCGGCGACGACGTCGCCGGGCGCCCCGCAACAGCCCTGACGTCGGAACGGTTATGTCGGAGCTCGATCGAACAACATCCTGGCGCCTGTGGGCGATCGCGGCGGTTTGCGCGGTGACGCTGCATGCCGGCGGCATCGCTGCGGCCGTCTATGAGATGCAGCAGGGAGAGGACGCCGACGGCCTCGGCGCCAATGCCATCGAGGTCGGCATCGAGATGGTGTCGCCCGACGTCGAGCAGACCGATCTGCCGCAGGGCCCGGACTCCGAAGCCTCGGCGGCATCGCCGGCGGTGCAGGAGCAGAAGGCGGTCGAGAAGGAAACCGATCTGCCGAAGGACACGCCGCGCGAGAGTGAAGAGCCGGATATGGCCGTCACCGAGAACGATGCGAAAAAGCCCGAAGAAGAGACGCCGGAGAAGGCCCAGAAGCAGCAACAGGCTTCGCAGGAATCCGTCGCTTCGGAAGCCGCTGCCCAGCAGAAACTCGATGAGTCGAAGGCCGGTGAAAAGTCGCAGGCCGTCAATACCGGGATGGGCGCCGACAAGAAGCGCCTCTCGGCCGTATGGGCCAAACAGCTCAGCGCCTATCTGGAAAAGAACAAGCGCTATCCCGCCGATCGCCAGCAGCGGGCGGCCGAGGTGATGGTGAATTTCGAGATCAATCGCGTCGGCAAGGTGCTGGCCGTGCGCGTGGTGAAAGGCTCCGGCGATGCCGCTTTCGATGACGCCGCCGTTGCCATGGTGCGCCGCTCCGACCCGCTGCCGCCGCCGCCGGCGCTGATCGCCGATGACGGCTTGAGTTTTACGGTGCCGGTAATCTTCCGGGTGAAGAAGGGGTAACTACATTGTCGTAGGGTGGGCAAAGCGCAGCCTGCCCACCCTACATACCGTTTTAGTACGTTGCACGGCCTCCGGAGATGTCGAACACGGCGCCGGTCGAGAACGCGCAGTCCTCCGACGCCAACCATGCCGCCATCGCGGCGAGTTCCTGCACCAGCACGAAGCGCGCTTTCGGAATCTTCGACAGCATGAAGTTGATGTGCTGCTCGGTCATCTGATCGAAGATAGCGGTCTTTGCTGCGGCGGGCGTGATGGCGTTGACGTTGATCTCGGTGTTCGCCAGCTCCTTGCCGAGCGATTTTGTCAGGGCGATCAGGCCGGCTTTCGACGCCGAATAATGCGAGGCATTGGGGTTGCCTTCCTTGCCGGCGATGGAGGCGATGTTGACGATGCGGCCGTAATTCTGCTTCTGCATCACCGGCACCACGGCCTTGCAGCACAAGAACGGGCCATCGAGATTGATCCGCATCACCCGGCGCCAGTCGTCGTAGTCGATATCCACCACCGGCTTGTTGAAGCCGGTAATCCCCGCATTATTGACCAGGATGTCGATGGTGCCGAATTCCTGCACCGTCGCATCGCGACCTTTCTCGATGGATGCCATGTCGGTAACATCGACTTTGAGAGCAATCACCGCGTCGCCGATTTCGCGTGCCGCTTTAACCGCCAGGTCGATGTCCTGATCCCAGATGGCGACTTTGGCACCGGAAGTGACGAAACGTTCGGTGATGGCGCGGCCGAAACCCTGAGCGCCGCCGGTGACCACGGCGCAGCGGCCGACGAGATCGATCTTGTTCATGATGCAGGGTCCTTTCGAGCGAATGTTAGTCCCTCATGGTGAGGAGGCGCGTAGCGCCGTCTCGAACCATGAGATGTGGAGTTCTGTGCCATCCTTCGAGACGCCGCTGCGCGGCTCCTCAAGATAAGGCAGAACTACAGCCTCCATCGACGAAAAACGACTGTCCGGTCGTGAACGCGCTCTCGTCGCTGGCGAGATAGACGGCGAGGGCGGCGATCTCGTCGGCGGTGCCGAGGCGTCCCATCGGCTGGCGCGACACGAACAGTTCGCGGCCATTGGGGCCGGCGGCTGCGGCGCGGTCGAGCATCGACGGGGTCTCGATGGTGCCGGGGCAGATGGCGTTACAGCGGATGCCCCTGGTGATGTAGTCCACCGCGACGGCGCGGGTGAGGGCGGCGACGGCGGCCTTGGTGGCGCCATAGACATAGCGGTTCGGCGCCGCCTTGAAGACACCGGCGGCGGAGGAGATGTTGACGATGGAGCCGTGGCCGCGCGCGAGCATGCCGGGCAGGAAGGCGCGGATGGTCCGGTGCATCGACTTGACGTTGAGGTCGAAGGAGAAGTCCCAGTCCTCGTCGGAACAGTCCAACGCGGTGCCGTGATGCACGAAGCCGGCGGCGTTGAGCAGGATGTCGATGTCGCCGACTTTCTTCGCCATGGCTTCGACGGCGGCAGTGTCGCGGACGTCGAGTTTGGCTGTTTCGGCGACGCCGTCCCTGGTGAGGAGGGCGACGGTTTTCTCATCAAGATCGGTGGCAATGACGGTGGCGCCTTCGCGGGCGAAAGCGAGCGCACAGGCGCGGCCGATGCCGACGGCGCCGGCGGTCACGAAGGCGCGTTTGCCTTGGAGGCGGTTGGACATGGGGAGTCTCCCTGAGGACGTTTTGTTTTTGTAGTCGAAGGCCTCAGCCGTCATTGCGAGGAGCGAAACGACGAAGCAATCCAGTCTTCACTTGTTGCTTTCTGGATTGCTTCGCTGCGCTCGCAATGACGGTTGATAGGCTAGTGATTATGCCGTGCGGTCCCGACAGTCCCGGCGATATCCCGATAGCGCGTCGCCAGTTCGAGGCAGGCGCCCGTCGCCTGCTGGCCGACGGTGTTGCGATAGAGTTCCTGCCATGGGGTCTGATGCGCCGGATACTGGAAGCCGCCCTTGGCCATCAGTTCCGCACGCCGCCGCTTCAGCTCCTCGTCGGAGATCAGGATATTCGCTGATCCCTTGTTGAGGTCGATGCGTACCATGTCGCCGGTCTGCAGAAGTGCGAGGCCGCCATTGGCTGCGGCTTCCGGCGAGGCGTTCAGGATCGAGGGCGATCCCGATGTGCCGGACTGGCGGCCGTCGCCGATGCAGGGCAGCGAGGTGATGCCGCGTTTGATCAAGGCGGCCGGCGGCTGCATGTTCACGACTTCGGCACCGCCGGGATAGCCGATCGGGCCGGTGCCGCGCACGAACAGGATGCAGCGCTCGTCGATGTTGAGCGATTCATCGTCGATGCGGTCGTGATAGTCCTCCGGCCCCTCGAACACGATGGCGCGGCCTTCGAACGCGTTCGGATCCTTCGGATTGATCAGATAGCGATCGCGGAATTCCTTGGAGATCACCGAGGTCTTCATGATCGCCGAGTCGAACAGGTTACCGCGCAGCACCAGGAAGCCGGCATCGGCGACGAGCGGCTTGTCATAGGACCAGATCACGTCGTTGTCAGGCTTGGGCGATGCGGCGCA